>JALFHA010000098.1 GCA_022776785.1 Clostridiales bacterium
CAGAAGGTCGAGGCCATCCGCGCCGTGCTGCGCGGCGGTTATCTCGACGTGCTCATCACCGATGAGGCGACGGCAGACCTGCTGCTGCGCGCGCAGTAGTCCTCTTCAAGCGATTTCAGGAACGACCCTGCACCATATACTTACTAATAGGAAAGGAAGGTTTCTATGCCCAAGACTTTGATGGCCGTCGATGCGGGAACCGGCAGCGTCCGCGCCGTGCTCTTCAGCCTGAACGGCGAGCAGCTCGGCTGCGTGCAGCAGGAATGGACGCACGCGGAGGATCCCCGCTACCCCGGCAGCATGGACTTTGACTGGACGCACAACTGGGAGCTGGCGCGCGGCTGCATCCGCGGCGTGCTCGAGCAGACGGGCGTCGATCCCCACGACGTCGCCGCCGTCTCCACCACCTGTATGCGCGAGGGCATCGTGCTCTATGACAAGGACGGCCACGAAATCTGGGCCTGCGCCAACGTCGATGCGCGCAGCGACGACGAGGTGGCCCAGCTCGTGCGCATGAACCCCGAGCTGGAGAAGACCATCTACCGCGAGAGCGGGCAGACCTATGCGCTCGGCGCGCTGCCCCGCCTGTTCTGGGTCAAGAACAAGATGCCCGAAGTCTACGAAAAGACCGCGCTGTGCACCATGTTCAACGACTGGCTCATCTACAAGATGACCGGTGTGTTCTCCTCCGAGCCCTCCAACGCCTGCACGACGGGCATCTTCGACCTGCGCCGCCGCGACTGGGACGACGAAATCGCGGCCTCCATCGGGCTGAAGAAGGGCATCTTCCCCAGGGTCTACGAGTGCGGCAGCATCGTCGCGCCCGTCAGCGCAGAGGGCGCGGCGCAGACCGGCCTGGCCGAGGGCACGCCCGTGGTCGCCGGCGGCGGCGATGCGCAGCTCGGCTGCGTGGGTGTGGGCGTGGTCGATCCCAATCAGGCGGCCATCTTCGGCGGCAGCTTCTGGCAGTATGAATACAACACCGGCGAGGCCAGAACCGACGAGCTCTGCCGCGTGCGCGTCAACTGCCACAGCGTCCCCGGTGTCTGGCAGTATGAGGCGCTGGCCTTCAAGCCCGGCATGGTGATGCGCTGGTACCGCGACGCGTTCTGCCAGCACGAAAAGGAGCTGGCCGCGCAGCAGGGCCGCGACCCCTACGACCTGATGAACGAAAAGGCCAAGGACATTCCCGCCGGCTGCTACGGCATGATGTGCGCGTTCTCCGACGTGATGAACTACATCTCCTGGCGGCACGCCAGCCCGACGTTCACCAACTTCGACTTCGATCCCGAGAAGTTCAACCGCTACACCTTCTACCGCGCCATCATGGAAAACACGGCGCTTGTCACCTACGGCCACATGCAGCTCGTGCAGGAATCGACAGGCAACATGCCCAGCGAGGTCGTCTTTGCGGGCGGCGCGTCCAAGAGCGCGCTGTGGTGCCAGATACTCGCGGACGTGCTCGGCCTGCCGGTGAACGTACCCCAGGTCAAGGAAGCCACGGCGCTGGGCGCGGCCATCATGGCCGGCTACGGCGTGGGCATCTACGAAAGCATCTCCGACACGGCCAAAAAGCTGGTGCGCATGGAGAGCCGCTATGAGCCGGACATGAAGAATCACGAGGTCTACATGCAGATGTACAAGGTCTGGCGCAGGATGTACACTCGCCAGCTCCAGCTCGCGGACGACCGCGTCACCCGCTACATGTGGGCCGCGCCGGGCGTGTAAGCCATGAACAACCGCCAGTGAAAGGGGAACATCAAGATGTATATTGTCAATGAAGAAGACCGTGAATATCGCTTTGGCGACAGCGGCCCCAAATATCTGATGAAGGGTCCGCGCATGAACTTCGCGCTCGTGCAGTTTCAGGCCGGGCAGGATTTCAAGGCGCACTATCACAACGTCATGGAGGAAAACTTCTACATCCTCGAGGGCGAGGTCGATATCGTCGTGGACGGCGTAGTCAACCATCTGCGTCCCGGGCAGATGATCCACATCGAGCCGGGCGAGATTCACTATGTCGTCAACCACAGCGACAAGCCGATGAAGATGATCTCCACCCTTGCGCCCTATACCAACCCCGACAAGGTGGATGTGGAGAACTACACCTACTGAGCGCATCCTTGACAAGCCCGCACCGAGCGGCTATACTGGTGGCAGAGAGGGTGATACCGATGAATGACAATGAAATGATGCTGACGATGCTCAATGCCATTCAGCAGATGAACGGCCATCTCAGCTCCATTGATACCGAGCTGAAAAATGTCAACCAGCGCCTCGACTCGCTCGAAGGCCGCCTCGACTCCGTTGAAGGCCGTCTCGATTCCGTTGAAGGCCGCCTCGGCTCGCTCGAGTCCGCTCAAAAGGAAACCAACCGCCGGTTGGATGCCGTGGAGGAAGGGCTCAAGTACGTCCGGCGCGACATCGCCAAGGTGGACAAGAAGGTGGATCGCCTCTGTGTCGATGCGGGGCTGACGCTGGCGAATGTGACGGACACGGTTGGCGCCGAACTGAAGATCATCAAGACCAAATAACGCCGCCCATGATTCTGATCGACAACGCGTTCTGCACAGCTCTCCGCTTTCCGATCGAGTTCTAAGGAGCAAATCCATGAAAAAGTACGAGTATGTGACCATCAGCGCTAAGACAGGCCTGCTGAGCACCAAAAGCACCGCCCATCGTGAGATCATCGACGAGTATGCCGCCAAGGGCTATCGCTATGTCGGCTGGTTTCCCAGCAAGATGAGCAATATGCTCAGCGGCGTATTGGAGGAAATCGAGCTGATTTTTGAAACCGACGTTTGATACTGTTCTCAATTCAAACCGAGCTGTCACAGATTCACCGTCAGGCCTCGCTTCGCTCCCTGACTACTTTGCAAAAACGCTTTATCAACGGAGTACGTTGGGCTGCCGACCCGGGAAATCCGCATAGTCGCGCCAAAGGCGCTCCTTGCGGTTTCCAGCCTTCGCCCGCCTGATTCCGCCACAGGCGGCGGCAGGTTACGGCTCCAAACCTGCTTGAGGGATTTCATCCCTCAAACTCCCTTCATCGCTTCGCGCTATAGCTCGTTTTTATCTAGGATTAGTATGACAAATACAAAATCCCGGAGGAACAGCAGTTCCTCCGGGATTTTGTATTTTTTCGGCTGTTCTCCTCAATATCCCCCGTCGCCCGCAAAGGCGCGGATGGCCGCGCTGCGCTCGCTGCCGAGCACCTGCTGGGCGGGTCCATCCTCGACGATGAGCCCATCCTCCATATAGATCACACGATCCGCCACGTCGCGGGCGAAGTTCATCTCGTGCGTGACGACGATCATCGTCCGCTTCTCCGCCGCGAGCTGGCGGATGACGGCGAGCACCTCCTGCGTCAGCAGCGGGTCGAGCGCGGACGTCGGCTCGTCGAAGCAGAGGATTTCCGGGTCCATGCACAGCGCGCGGGCGATGGCAACGCGCTGGCACTGTCCGCCCGAGAGATTGCAGGGGTACTCCCCTGCCTTTGCTGCAAGCCCCACCTTTTCAAGCAGCAGCATCGCCTTCTGCTCGGCCTCCTGTGGGCTGCGGCGCAGCACGAGCCGCTGGGGCATCATCAGGTTCTTGAGCACACTGTAGTGTGGAAAGAGGTTGTAGTCCTGAAAGACAAGCCCCATCTTCAGGCAAATGCCGCGCAGCATGCGCTCCTTCTGGTACTGCGGCCTGCCGTCTGGCCCATCCGTCACCATCGTCTGTCCGCCGATGGCGATGGTGCCGCTGTCCACCGTCTCCAGGTGGTTGATGCAGCGCAGCAGCGTGCTCTTGCCCGAGCCGCTGCGCCCGATGATCGCGACGACCTCGCCGCGCGAGACGTGCATGGACACGCCGCGAAGCACGCCGTTCTCTCCAAAGCTCTTCGTTACGTCCGTCACCTGCAGCACAGCGCACCCCTCCTCAATCCTTGTAATACGCCATGCGGCGGTTCAGGAAGCTGAAGAACAGCGTCACCACGCCGTTCATCAGCAGATAAAACAGGCCCGCGACGAACAGCGGCTCGACGGACGCAGTCCGGCTGGATTCGTTCTTCGCCGCGCGGAACAGCTCGCCCACTGCGATGACATTCGCCAGCGAGGTATCCTTCACCAGCGTGATGACCTCGTTGCTCACCGGCAGCAGCACGCGCTTAGCGACCTGCGGCAGCACGACGTGGAAGAACGTCTGCATCCGCGTCAGGCCCAGCACCTGCCCGGCCTCATGCTGACCCACGGGGATGGACATCATGCCGCCGCGGAAGATCTCCGCAAAGTACGCCGCATAGTTGAGCGAGAACGCGAGGATCGTCGCGGCCATGCGGTCGAGATTCGATCCCAGCAGCATCGGTACGGCGAAGTAGATCGCGAAGATTTGCAGCATCAGCGGCGTGCCGCGCATCACGAGGATATACAGCGCCACGGGCATGTTCACCACGCGATGCCGGTTCATGCGCAGCAGCGCCAGCACCATGCCCAGCGGGATGGAAAAGATCAGCGTCGCGGCGAAGATCGTCAGCGTGCTGACCATCCCGTCCCGCATGGATGCGACGAGCTGGAGAAATGCGGCGGGGTTGTTGAAATATCTCACGGGGCAGAACCTCCATCCCAGCGTCTGTTACAAGACAAGGGGCTGCCGGGCGGTGATCCCGACAGCTCCCCTCAAGCCAGTCCTATTCCCGCGCCGCAGCAGGGGGGCGAAGCATTTCCCCGCGCGACGCTAGCCCGGCTGTTTCGTATGGCTTACTTCCTGTATTCGTCAGCGTACTTGCTCACGATGGTGATATCATTGGCAAACCAGTTCGCGCGGATGGCGTCGAGCGTGCCGTCCTCCCAGATGGCGATGAGCTGCGCGTTCACCGCGTCGGCCAGCGTCTGCTCGCCCTTGCGGAAGGCGATGCCGTATTCCTCCGCCTCCAGCACCTCGGGCAGCACGGTGAAGGCCGCCGGGTCATCCTGCTGGGAGATGTAGTAGTTGCCGACCACGGAGTCGATCAGCAGCACGTCGATGCCGCCGAGCTTGAGGTCCATCAGCGCCGCGACGAAATCATCGGAGAGCACGACCTCGCCCAGAGAATCCTTGAGCTCAGGATTCGCCTCGAGCACGTCCACGGAGCTGGAGCCCGCCTGCGTGCCCAGCGTCTTGCCCGCCAGATCCGCAGCGGAGGCGATGCCGGAGTCGCTCAGCACGACCAGAATCTGCTCATTGGCCAGGTACGGCATGGAGAAGAGCATCTGCTCCGCCCGCTCGGGCGTGATCGTCAGACCCGACCAGATGCAGTCGATGTTGCCGCCGGAGAGCTCAAGCTCCTTGGCATCCCAAGAGATCGGCTGGAGCACCAGCTCCACGCCCAGGCGCTTGCAGACCTCCTTGGCCAGGTCGATATCAAAGCCCACATGCTCGCCCGTCTCGGAGACAAAGCCCATCGGCGGGTACGCCTCGTCAAAGCCCATCACGAGCTTACCCTTGGCAAGCACATTCGCCAGGCCCTCATCCTCAGCCAGCGCGGCGGCGCAGGTCAGCGTCAGCACAAGCGCGATCATCACGGCAATCCACTTTTTCATCGTTCAGGTCTCCCTTCGCATCGTTTGCTTTATTGTGTTAGTGCTTTAGCGTGATAAAGTATACTGCCGATTTCCCCTCCTGTCAACCCCTTTTTGAAACTTTGTTTTTTCTTTTTCAAGCCCTCGCTTTCCCGCTTTCCGTTGCGCTCGCCCCGGCGCGATGCTATAATAAGAAAAAAGGCGTCCCACAGGACGCCTTGCCAGTGAAAGGGGCGTGTTTTGCTTGAGTATGGACGATTATTTTCAGGCCAGAAAAGAGGGGCTGCGTGTGCTGCACGCTCAGCGCCAGCGCGGTGCCGACCCCGGCCTGCCTGTGCTCGGCGACCTTCTCCCGGAAATCAACCGCATGACGCAGATCTCCCTCGGCCTTGAGCAGATCGCCCTGAGCCAGATCGACGGCACGGCGACCAAGGGCCGCACCGCAGCGTTCTCGGCGGGCTTTTACCCGCTGCTCGACCCGGATAGCGAGTTTGCCACCAAATGGGCGCTGCTCTACGACGAGATCGTGGAGGACGGCCTGCGCGAGCCCATCGTCGCGCTGGAATACTACAACCGGTATTACGTCGTCGAGGGCAACAAGCGCGTGAGCGTCATGAAGCGGCTGGACGCGGTGCTCATCGAGGCCAACGTCACGCGCATCATCCCCGCGCCGGAGGATTCGCCGCGCTACCGCATCTATCAGGAGTTCCTCGCCTTCTTTGAGGATACGAAGATCAACTTCATCACCTTCACCCGCGAGGGCGGCTATGCGCGCCTGTACGCGCTCATGGGCAAGAAGCCCGGCGAAAAGTGGGCGGGCGAAGAGGTGTTTGACCTGCAATCCTGCTACTACCGCTTTGCGCAGGCATATCATGCGCAGGCGGGCCGAACGCCGCCGATGGCCGTCTCCGAGGCGTTCCTCATCTATCTGGAGGTCTTCGGCTACGGCGAGAGCGTCAGCAAGACGCCCAACGAGCTGGGCGAGGGCATCCGCCGCATCTGGCCGGAGTTCATCGTCGCCGCCGCACAGAAGCCCGCCGCCCTGCTCTCCGAGCCCACGGAGAAGCAGCAGAGCCTGCTGCAGTCCGTCTGGCGCAGGCCGCCGCAGACGCTGCGCTGCGCCTTCCTCTACAACCGCTCGCCGCAGACCTCCGGCTGGACATACTGGCACGAGCTCGGGCGCAAGGCGCTTGAGGAGATGTTCGGCAAGCGCGTGGAGACGACCGCGCGCGAGGAGATTCCCCAGAAGGAGGCGGAGGCCGCCATCGAGGCGCTCATCAAGGAGGGCTATGACGTCATCTTTGCCACCTCTCCGGTATTTCTGGAGGCCTGCGTGCGCCAGTCCGCCGAGCATCCGAACGCCAAGATCCTCAACTGCTCGCTGCTGGCCAATTATCACAACGTCCGCTCGTACTACCTGCGCATCTACGAGGCCAAGTTCATCCTCGGCGCGATTGCGGGCGCGCTGGCGGAGGACGACCTCATCGGCTACATCGCGGACTACCCCATCTACGGCACGCCCGCGTCGGTCAACGCCTTTGCCCTCGGCGCACAGATGACCAATCCCCGCGCGCGCGTCGTGCTGGAGTGGTCCACCATTCCCGGCCACAGTCCCGAGCAAGCGCTCCGGGACCTCGGCGTGCACATCATCTCCAGCCGCGACATCAGCGCGCCGCATCTGGAGTCCCGCGCCTTCGGCCTGTATCGTGAGGAGGATCGCGTCATCACCAACCTCGCCATGCCCGTGTGGAACTGGTCCAAGCTCTATCAGGGCATCGTGCGCAGCATTCTCACCGGCGCATGGTCGGAGGAGGGCGAGCACAACGCCGACCGCGCCATGAGCTACTACATGGGCATGTCCTCGGATGCCATCGACATCATCAGCTCGCGTCGCGTGCCGCCGCGCGTGCGCAGGCTCGTCGAGCTGCTGCATGAGCGCATCCGCGGCGGAGCCTTCCTGCCCTTCGTCGGCCCCATCCTCGACCAGAGCGGGGCGGAGCGCGTCGCGGAAGACGTCGCCCTCACCCCGCAGGAGATCATCGGCATGGACTATCTCGCCGCGAACGTCTCCGGCCGCATCCCCGTTCTCAGCGAGCTGACCGAGCCCGCGCAGAGTCTTGCCGCCCTTCAGGGGCTGAGCAGCGTCACCGCGCACGCGGCGGTTCCCAAAAAGCCCTGACCGTACCTCTCCAATGACGGACGAAGGATTGAGGATAACCCTATGAAGATTCTGCTGATCGCCGACCAGGCCGAGCCCACCCTTTGGGAGCACCTTGACCGCCGCAGGCTCGAGGGCGTCGAGCTGATCCTCTCCTGCGGTGACCTGCCTGCGGATTACCTCTCATTTCTGACCTGCTTCACCGACGCGCCCATCCTCTATGTGCATGGCAATCACGACGACCGCTATGCGCAGCACCCTCCGGAGGGCTGCATCTGCATCGAGGACACCATCTACACCTTCAACGGCGTGCGCATCCTCGGCCTGGGCGGCTCCATGCGCTACAACAACGGCGTAAACCAGTACACCGAGCGGGAGATGCGCAAGCGCGTGCGCAAGCTGCGCTTCAAGCTCTGGCGCAGCAAGGGCATTGACATTCTGCTCACGCACGCGCCTGCCTTTGACCTAGGGGACGACAAGGATCTGGCCCATCAGGGGTTTGAAACCTTCCTGCGCGTCATTGACAAGTATCATCCGCGCGTGCTGGTGCACGGGCATGTGCATCAGAGCTACCGTCACGATTTCAAGCGGATTCGTCAGCGCGGCGATACGCAGGTCATCAACGCCTGCGGCGCCTACCTGCTGGAGCTATCTATGATGGAGCCGTAATCACCCCAGCCCCACGTCAAGCGCCATCATGACGGCGAAGCCCAGCACGGAAGCCGCCAGCCCCATGCGCGAGCGCGCCGCCTCGGGAATCATCTCCCCAAAGACCACGAGCATCATCGCTCCCGCGGCGAAGGCCATCAGCAGCGGCATCAGCGGCTGCACGGCGGAGGCCAGCAGCACGACCAGCACGCCGAACACCGGCTCCACCGCGCCCGAGAGCACACCCAGACCAAAGGCGCGCATCCGGCTCATCCCGCTCTGGCGCATCGGCAGCGAGATGGCCGCGCCCTCCGGGAAGTTCTGCACACCCACGCCGAGCGCCAGCGCCGAGGCCGCCGCCACCGCCACGGGCCCCTGCCCGCAGGCCAGCGCAAAGGCGAGGCCCACCGCCATGCCCTCGGGAATATTGTGCAGCGTGATCGCAGAAAAGAGCAGCGTCCTGCGCCGCGCCGCGTCGTCAAGCGCCAGCGCCCGGCCCCGCGCGAGGCACGCATCTGCGCCGGAGAGCAGCGCCGCGCCGAGCAGAAAGCCCGCCGTCACCACGGCCCATGCCGCCGCGCCGTCCGCCGCGGCCTGCTCCGCCGCCGGGCACAGGAGGCTGAATACCGAGGCCGCCGCCATCACCCCGCCCGCAAAGCCGAGGCACATGCGCTGTGCGCCCGCCCCCACGCCCTTGCGGAAGAAGAACACGAGCGCCGCACCCAATGCAGTCATCAAAAAGGTAAACACCGTCCCGCAGGCGGCGTAAATCAAAGCCTGCATGAAATCACCTCGCTTCTGAGCCTATGCGCCGCAGAGATGGGGCGTTCCGGCGCACATGCTGCCGGATTTTTCCGTAAACGGGTTGCCTGCGCGTCCCGATTATGCTACACTATAAGGAAAACCGCGACCCATGGCGGCCGCGCGTCAGGAGGCAAATGCCATGGCTGTTTCGGAGGCCATTGAGAACTATCTGGAGACGATCTATATCCTCTCCCGCCAGCAAAACGAGGTGCACGCCATCGATATCTGCACCTATCTGTCCTACTCGCGGCCAACGGTGTCCATCGTCCTTCGCCAGATGCGCGAAAACGGGCTGGTGACGGTCAACGAGGATAACCACATCCACCTCACCGAGGAGGGCCTTGCCATCGCCAGCCGCATCTATGAGCGCCACACCGTGCTCAGCGACATGCTGATGTCGCTGGGCGTGAAGCAGGAGACCGCGCTCCGCGACGCCTGCAAGATTGAGCATGACCTCAGCGACGAGACCTTTGAGGCCATCAAGCGCCACGCCCGGCGGATGAAGAAGGAGAAGAAGGGCGCGATAACAGAATAATACTGATCTCTGTTAAAAGATAGGATAACAAGCACGAAGCGAAGAAGGGAGTTTGAGGGATGAAATCCCTCAAGCAGGTTTGGAGCCGTAACCTGCCGCCGCCTGTGGCGGAATCAGGCAGGCGAAGGCTGGAAACCGCAAGGAGCGCCTTTGGCGCGACTATGCGGGTTTCCCGGGTCGGCAGCCCAACGTTCTTCATTGATTAAGCGTTTTTGCAAAGTAGTCAGGGA
>JALFHA010000143.1 GCA_022776785.1 Clostridiales bacterium
AGGCAGATCAGCAAGGTATACACGAGGGAAGCTTCCTTTCCGCTGTCAGATATGGTTTCGACAAAGAATGGTCGAATCCTTCCTGATTGGCCCGTATTTGCCTGAAGAGCTGTGAAAATCAGGAATTCTGGCATTATAACGCGCGCGGGAGGGAAGCGTCAATAAAACGTAACTGACTGGCGGAAATCAACTCCGCGCCTTGTGCCGCTCGAAGCTGTGCATCCAGTCCGTTTTGAAATAATAGATTGTGAAGACGATGGAGGAGAGCGTCCATGTAACCGGATAGCCGGAGGAAACGGAGGTCAGCACGGGGCGCAGATGTGCGGCCAGCGTGACATAGGGCACGCGAATGACGCACCAGCACACCGCCATCACCAGCATGGCGACGGCGCTGTGACCTGCGCCGCGCTGTATGGCGGCCATGGCGTGCGTATATGCCAGCAGGAAGAAGAACGGGGTCGTCGTGCGCTGGTGCATCACACCGAAGGCGATGACCTCCGGATCCTGCGAGAACAGGCCGATGAGCCGCGGCGAGAGGATGTAGATCATCAGCGCGATGCTCTCGGCCACGACCATGACGCTCACAAGGCCGATGCGCGCACCCTTTTTCACGCGGTCATAGCGGCGCGCGCCGAGGTTCTGGCTGACGAACGTCGTCAGCGCCATGTTGAAGCAGGTGACGGGCAGGAAGGCAAAGCCCTCGATACGCGAGTGCGCGCCGCACCCGGCCATGGCCGCCGCACCGAAGGCGTTGATGTTCGCCTGCACGACGACGTTGGCGATGGAGATGATGCAGTTTGCCAGCCCCGAAGGGACGCCGTTTGAGAGAATCTCGCGCAGGGCAGGCAGATCGAAGCGGATGCGCCGCAGGTTCAGCCGGTAATCCCGGTCGCTGTGCGTCAGGCGGATGAGGCAGAGCACCGTGGAGACCGTCTGCGAGATCGCCGTCGCCGCTGCCGCGGCAGCCACGCCCCAGCCCAGCACGCCCACGAAGAGCAGATCGAGCGCCACGTTGATGACGGAAGAGATCATCAGGTATTGCAGCGGGTGGCGGCTGTCGCCCACGGCCTGCAGCGCGCCCATACAGATGTTGTAGAGCACGAAGGCCATCGACCCGAGAAAGTAGGTTCTGAAATAGCTGATGGACTGGGGCAGCACCGTCTCGGGCGTGCCCATCAGGCGCAGCAGAATGGGCGTGAGCGTTACGCCGGCCGCTGTGAGCAGGCAGCCCGCCGCAAGGCCGAAGGCCATCATCGTGTGCAGCGTCCTTTGCAGGCGGGGAATGTCGCGCGCGCCGTAGTAGCGCGCAATTACCACGCCTGCGCCGCCGGCCACGCCGTTGAAAAAGCCCACCATCAGCTGAATCAGATTGCTGGAGGAGCTGACCGCTGCAAGGGCGTCGCTGCCCAGAAAGTTGCCCACGATCAGCGAATCCGCCGTGTTGTAGAGCTGCTGAAAGAGGTTGCCCAGCATCAGCGGCAGGGCAAAGGCGATGAGCTGGCGGGCGATGGGGCCCTCCGTCATCAGCGTGCTGCGGGCCGGCTTGGCTGTGATGCGCATGGTTGTGTACCTCTCTGTTCCGGTTGTTGATGATGCAAAGCCGCCTGCAAAGCGCCGGATTCACAGCGCATTGCCGGTGATGCCGCGGGTCGCATGGCGGCTTTTTGAGCGCAGGCGCGCACGTTTCCCATTATACGCCTTTTTTCGCGCGGTTTCAATGGAAAGGGCGCTTGCCGCGCGAAATCCTGCCGGTCACATCCCGGCAGGCAGGACTTTTCGCTCTGCGCGCAGAATACAAGCACCATTCGCCGTGCGGCGGAACCGGCATGATGCCGGCTGCTTTGCCGACGAGGCCACGTATATTCCTCTGCCTGGCACCCGAGTCCGGCGCCTTGCGCAGAAAATTGAATAACAAACGATACGGAGGATCGCGTATGAACGAGGGAACGCGCTTTGATGGACAATATGAAACGATGCCCTGGCACAAGGTGGACACGGTGGTCTTTGACATCGGCAATATCCTGATCCGCTTTGCCCCGGACGACTTTTTGCAGCAGCTCTTCCCGGATGATCCGGCAAAGCAGCAGGCCATGCTCCGGCAGGTCTATCAGGGGCCGTACTGGCCGGAGTTTGACCGCGGCACGATGGAATATGAGGACGCCGCGCGCCGGCTGGAGCGCGAGTTTGGCGGCCGCTATGAGGACTACATGCACGCCATCACCGGCTGGATTGAGCTCAAGACCCCCATCGAGGAGGGGTGGCGCGCGGCGCGGCGCTGCAAGCGCGCGGGCAAGCGGCTCCTGCTGCTGTCCAACTATCACCGCGTGGCCTATGCGCGGCTCAGGGAGAAGTTCGCCGACCGCTTTGCCCTCTTTGACGGCGGGTGCATCTCGTGCGACTGCCATTTCAACAAGCCCGAGCCGGAGATCTACCGGACGCTGATCAGGGGTTTTGCGCTTGAGCCGGGGCGCACGCTGTTCATCGACGACACGCTGGCCAACGTCGAGGGCGCGATGCAGATGGGGATTCACGGCTTCCACATGCATGAAAGCGGCATGATGGATCGTTTCTTTTTATAGAATAGAGAGCGTGGCAGGAGCGGACGCAGACAGGACAGGCTTCCGCGGCCCGGATGGAGGAATGAGCATGAAGCATCAATTCAGCATGGCGGCGATGGCGCTGCTGCTGGCCCTGTGCCCCGCGGCGGGGCTTGGGGAGGCGGCAGGCGGGACGCTGGGCGTGTATGTGAAGGAGTCGGCCTCGCCTGCGCCGACAGTCTCGCCTGTGCCGACGGCATCGCCCGTGGCGGAAGCGCTGAAGGCCTCCCCTGATGAGGGCGATCTGGCCGGCATGTGGGGCGAGGAGATCACGCGCGAGGCCATGGATGCGGCGGGGCTGGGCGAGCGCATCCTCATGCGCGGCATGGAGGGCGATGACGTGGCGCTGATGCAGAAGCGGCTTGCGCAGCTGGGCTACTATCTGGGCGAGATTGACGGCGTTTTTGGCATTGGCACGCGCACGGCAGTCTACGGCTTCCAGCGCGCGCATGGGCTGGAGAAGATCGACGGCAAGGCCGGTCCGGAGACGCTGGGGAGAATGTTCTCGGAGGACGTGGTCGCCAAGCCCACGCCGACGCCGACCCCCACGCCCAAGCCTACGGCGACGCCGACGCCGAGCCCTACGCCCGCGCCCACGCCCGTGCCGACGGCTGTGCCCGACGCGGCCGGCGCGCCCTTCGCCATGGAGGAGAGGGAGCTGTTCATCGGCGAGGAGCGCGCGACGCTCCTGCTGGGGCAGGAGCCGGAGGGGGCGCTGCTCTATCCGCTATGCGGCGTGATGCAGCGGCTCGGCTATGAATACGCCGCCGCGGAAGGGAGCTGGCAGCTCACGCGCGAGGCGGACGGCTCGGAGATCGTCATCATGACGGCGGGCGGGGAGGGCCAGTGTGACGGCGCGATGGGCTCGGTGAACGGCGTGGTCTTCCTGACCGGCGGAGAGCTGAGCGCATGGGCCTATGACGGGGAGCTGTATGCGACACAGGCACTGCTGGAGACGCTGGGCGTGAGCGTGCTCGACGTGAACGGAACGCCTGTGCTGCGCTGAAGCGGTTGATACACGAAGGAGTATAAGGAGGCAAAGGAAGCATGATTGAGTTCGGCACGGGCGGGTGGCGGGCCGTCATCGGCGACGGCTTCACGCGCGAGAACATCCAGCGCGTGGCGCTGGCCGTGGCCCGGCGCATCCGCAGCGAGGGCGTGCAGGAGCGGGGCATGTGCATCGGGTATGACCGGCGCTTTTTGAGCCGGGAGGCTGCGATCTGGTTTTCGGAGGTGATTGCAGCGGAGGGCGTGCGGCTGTATTTCGTCAACCTTGCCGCACCCACGCCGCAGATCATGTTCACCGTCAAGCACATGGGGCTGCCCTACGGCGCGGCGGTGACGGCCAGCCACAACCCGGCCATCTACAACGGCATCAAGCTCTTTACTGGCGGCGGCAGGGACGCCGCCGAGGATGTGACGGGCGAAATCGGCGCGCAGGCCAATGCGCTTTCGCTGGAGGAGATTCACACCGTGCCCTTTGAGCAGGCGCTTGCCGAGGGCAGGGTGCAGTTCATCGACCCGCGGGACGCCTACCTCGATTCCATCATGGAGAAGATCGACATGGAGGCCATCCGTGCGCGCAGGCCGCGCGTCGTGCTCGACCCGATGTACGGCGTGAGCCTGACGGGACTGATGACGATCCTCTTCACCGCCCGCTGCGATGTGGACGTCATCAATGACCGACACGACGCCTTCTTCGGCGGGCATCTGCCCGCGCCGAACCCGGAGACGCTGCGCGATTTGCAGGCCTCCGTTGCCGACCACCATGCCGACGTGGGCATCGCCACGGACGGCGACGCGGACAGGCTGGGCATCATCGACGAGCGGGGACGCTATGTCACCGCTAACGAGGTGCTGGTGCTGCTGTACTACTACCTGCTCAAATACAAGGGCTGGAAGGGCGCGGCCGTGCGCAATATCGCCACCACCCACATGCTCGACCGCGTAGCGGCGGCCTTCGGCGAAACGTGCTATGAGGTGCCCGTGGGCTTCAAGCACATCTCCCGCGGCATGGAGGAGCACGACGCGCTCATCGGCGGCGAATCCTCCGGCGGCCTGACGGTGCGCGGCCACATCTCCGGCAAGGATGGCCTCTATGCCGCCGTGCTGCTGGTGGAGATGCTCAGCGTGACCGGCAAGCCGCTCTCCCGCCTGCTGCGCGAGCTGAGCGATGAGTTCGGCGCGTGCAGCATGGCCGAGTATGACTGGGCGCTGACCCCGCAGAGCCGTGAGCATATCCATCAGCTCGTGATGACGGACAAACGGCTGCCCGACTTCGGCATGGATATCGAGCGCGTGAGCTACATGGACGGCTGCAAGGTCTATTTCCGGCAGGGCTGGATCATCGTGCGCTTCTCCGGCACGGAGCCGCGCGTGCGCATCTTCGCGGAGGCGCCCACGCGCGCGAAGGCCGACGAGCTGGTCGCAGCGATGGCGGCGTTTGTCGGCCTGCCGTTTGAGGAAAGGTGATGCCGCTGCGCGCCCGGAGATTTCCCGGGCGCGTTTATGTGTAAAACCGTTTTTCGGGGCTGGCTTTGTGCGCCGCGATACGCTATAATAATGGGGAAAAGCGTGGAGACAGGAGGTTTGTGCGATGATCTCACCGGAGGATTTTGCCAGAGCACTGGGCCTGACCGTTATCAGCGGCACGCGCTGCCAGCACGGCGTGCGCATCCGTGTGGCCGATCTGTGTCGGCCCGGGCTGCAGTTTGCGGGCTACTTCGATGTGTTCGCCTATGAGCGCCCGCAGCTCATCGGCAAGACGGAGATGGCCTATCTCAGCAGCCTGAGCGCCGAGGTGCGCGACGAGCGGCTGGAGCGTTATTTTTCCTACGAGATGCCCTGCATCGTCATTGCGCGGGGCATGGCCTGCCCGCCGTTCCTCCTGCAGCAGGCGGTGCGCCACGGCGTGCCTATCTACGGCACACCCTATGAGACGAGCGCCTTTACCGGCATGGCGATCGGCTACCTGAGCGAGGCGCTGGCTCCGAGGCAGACCTGCCACGGCGTGCTGCTGGATGTGTTCGGCGTGGGCGTGCTCATCACGGGCGAGAGCGGCGTGGGCAAGAGCGAGTGCGCGCTGGAGCTCATCAAGCGCGGCCATCAGCTCGTCGCCGACGACGTGGTGGATATCTCCCGCGTGGGCAGCAAGCTGGTGGGCGAATCGCCGGAGATGGTGCGCGACTTCATGGAGCTGCGCGGCATCGGCATTGTGGACATCAAGTCCATCTTCGGCATCGGCGCGGTGCTGCGCCGCAAGACGATCAACATCGTCATCCATTTGGAAATCTGGGACCCGGACAAGGACTACGACCGGCTGGGCGACGGTGACCGCACGACGGAGTTCCTCGGCGCGAGCCTGCCGCTCATCGACGTGCCCGTGCGCTCGGGGCGCAATCTGGCGATCATCGTGGAGATTGCCGCGCGCAACTGGCGGCTCAAGTCGGAGGGCTACAACGCCGTGGCGGAGCTCGACCGGCGGCTGGCCGAGCATTACAGCGCGATGCGCGACGAGGACGAGGAATACTGACACGGCGGAGGATCAGGCACAACCATTCTCACATTCAAAAGGAGAGATTGCGATATGATGTACATTGGCGTGGATCTGGGCGGTACCGGCATCAAGGCCGGCGTGGTGACGGAGAAGGGCGAGATTCTTTCCAAGGGCTCGACGCCCACGAAGAACGAGCGGCCCTATGCCGAGATCATCGCGGACATTGCGGCGCTGTGCCGCAGGGTTGTCGGCGAGGCCGGACTGACGATGGATGATGTCAAGGCCATCGGCGTGGGCGTGCCGGGCATTTGCGACCCGCGCACGGGCGTCATCCCCTTCTGCACCAACCTCGGCTGGCATGAGGTGCCCTTCGTGGACGAGATGCACAAGCATATCGACCTGCCCGTGGTCGTCAGCAACGACGCGACCGTGGCGGGCTATGCGGAGTCCATCGCCGGTGTGAGCGCGGGCACGTCCTCGAGCGTGTTCGTGACGCTGGGCACGGGCGTGGGCGGCGGCGTAGTTATTGGCGGAAAGCCGTATTCCGGCGCGCACGGCGTCGGCTCGGAGATCGGTCACATGATTCTGCAGATGGACGGCGAGCCCTGCACCTGCGGCAATCGCGGCTGCTTTGAGCGCTATGCCTCCGCGACGGCCATCATCCGCGAGGGACGCAAGGCGGTGGAGAAGCACCCGGAGAGCGCCATCATGGCCCGCTGCGGCGGCAAGCCCGAGCGCATCAACGCCAAGACGGTCATCGACTGCGCCAAGGAGGGCGATGAGACCGCCAAGGCTGTGTTCGATCAGTACGTCAAGGGACTGGCGCTGGGACTGGTGAGCATCATCAACATCCTCGACCCAGAGGTCATCGTGCTCGGCGGCGGCGTATCAATGGCGGGCGCGTTCCTGCTCGACGCGGTGCGTGAGGCGATGAAGCCCTACGTCTTCTACAAGACCATGCCCTACGCGCGCGTGGAGCTGGCGCAGCTCGGCGCGGATGCAGGCATCATCGGCGCGGCGCTGCTGGGCAGAGAATAAGCTGGCTTGCGCTCCGCAGACGGAAAGGAAAACATGCAAGGCGAACAGATTGAGATCCTCATGGCGGCCTACAACGGGGCGCCCTATATCCGGGAGCAGATCGACTCCATCGTGGCCCAGACCGATGCAAACTGGCTGCTGACGATCTCGGACGACGGCTCGACGGACGGTACGGATGCGATCATCGACGAATACGTCCGCCGCTATCCGGGCAGGATCAGGCGGGTGCGCTCCGGCAGACGCTTTGGCGGGGCAAAGGCGCATTTTTTCTGGATGACGGCGCAATGCGAGGCCGACTATATCGCCTACTGCGACGATGACGACACCTGGAGGCCCGGCAAGCTGGCGAGGCTGCGCGCGGCGATGGCCGCGGCGGAGACTGAGCTGGGCCGCGATACGCCGGTGCTGGTCTTTTCCGACCAGACGGTGACGGATGACAGGCTGAATGTGATTGCGCCCTCGCTGATGCGCTACCAGCAGCAGCGCTTTGAGCGCTTCGATTACCGCGGCCTCCTGATGCAGAATGTCGTGACCGGCGGCGCGATGATGGCGAACCGGGCGCTGGCAGGGCTGGCGCTGGCCTGCGCGGACGTCTCCCAAGCCATGATGCACGACTGGTGGCTGGCGCTGGCGGCGGCGCGCTTTGGACGGATTGTCTATATCGACGAGCCGCTGGGCGCGTACCGCCAGCACGGAGACAACAGCGTTGGAGCCAAAAACGTGGGCAGCGCAGCCTATGTGCGGCGGATGCTCGCCAGCCCGGCGCGTCTGCGGCGGACGCTGCTGGCCAAGAAGGCGCAGGCGCGCGTGTTTGCCCAAACCTACGCGGACAGGCTGGGCGGCGAGGACGAGGCGTTCCTGAGCGGTTTTGTCAGGCCGCACAGCGGGCCGCTGTTTTACTGGAAGCACAGGGCGCTGATTTGCGGGCTCCATCGTCTGGCAGGCATGATGCTGCTGGGCTGAGGGCATAATGCGCATCTGCGCGCTGGAAAAAACAAAGGGGCAGGGGGCCTGCACAGATGCGGGCTCCCTGCTTTTTTCATACTATTTTGCGGCTAAAATCTAGCTTTGCAGAATCAGCCCCGTTTCAATCGTAGGATGCTTCGCATCCTGCTCTGAAACTGCTTTTTCTTTTGAACAATAAGGGAACATTGGGCTACCGATCCGGGAAAACCGCATAGTCGCGCCGTAGGCGCTCCTTGCAGTTTCCAAATCTCCGCCTGCCTGTTTCCCGCGCAGCGGGCGGCAGGCTACGATTCCAAACCTGCTTGAGGGATTTCATCCCTCAAACTCCCTTCTT
>JALFHA010000211.1 GCA_022776785.1 Clostridiales bacterium
GGGATGGGAGCGTCCGTGGCGGCGCAGAGGGGCGTAGTCCTGCTGGGCGCGTCTCTGGCCGTGACGGGACGTGGGGTGTCGCGCGGCATGGTGGTGGTGTTTGGGCAGCTGATGGGGGTCGTCGTCGAGCCGCTCCGCTCGCTGCCGCAGCTTCTGGCCAGACGTCGGGCGGCGGATGCGCTCATCGGCAGGCTGGCCGATGCGGTGGCATCGGGCGATGTGCGCGAGGGACGCGTCACGCATCCCGAGCTGGGCGAGGGTATCCGCTTCGAGAACGTGACCTTCGGCTACGAGCCGGGCAAGGAGGTGCTACACGGCGTTTCGCTCACACTCAGGCGCGGCGGCTGCTATGCGGTGGTCGGCGGCTCCGGCAGCGGCAAGAGTACGCTGCTCAGCCTGCTGATGGGCGGCTATCCGGATTACGGCGGGAGCATCCGCATCGGCAGCGACGAGCTGCGCGATATCGATCCCGGCGCGCTGTACGACATGATCTCCATCGTGCAGCAGAGCGTGTTTGTTTTCAACAGCACGCTCAGGGAGAATATCACAATGTTCAAGGAATTCGACGATGCGCGCGTGCGCCGGGCGATGGAGCTCTCCGGCCTGTCCACTCTGGCCGCGGAGAAGGGCGAGGATTATCCCTGCGGCGAGAACGGCAGCGGCCTGTCCGGCGGCGAACGGCAGCGCGTGGCGATTGCGCGCAGTCTGCTGCGCGAGGCGCCCGTGCTGCTCTCCGACGAGGCGACCGCCGCGCTGGACGCACAGACCGCCTACGCCGTCACAGACGCGATGCTTAGCGCCAATGGGCTGACGCGCGTGCTGGTGACGCATAGGCTCGAGGAGAGCCTTCTGCGCCGCTTTGACGGCATCATCGTCATGCGCCGCGGCGAGATCGTGGAGCAGGGCAGCTATGATGCGCTGATGGAGAAAAACGGCTACTTCGCCGCGCTGTGTACGGCGGCAAATTGACAGCATTGAAACGGGCTATAGGCGCGGTAGTTATTATGTAAGGGAAGGTTCCTTCCTTACCACAATAGTATACATATACTGCAAATCCACGAGGATGTCAAGCAGTTATGGTTTGAAGGGAAACCTTCAATACCATAGCTGCTTTTTCTATGCAGCAGAAAGCGAGGATTTCACCATGAAGCTCACCTATCATCGAAACGGAGATTACCTCCTGCCCGACCTCGGCCTGACCGAAGCAGAACAGCGCCCTGTGGGCAAATATGGGTGGATGCGCCTGCGCTACCTCGAAGAACATCGTCCAGGACTGTACACGCGGCTTCTGCTCTCCGGTACGCTCATGGAACACCCGCAGGAAATCGACAGCACCTGTCAGGAACGGCTGGAGCAACTGACCCGCCAGATGCAGGCGCAGGAAGGTGTGACAGAAGCACTGAAAGCGGAGAACCAGATGGAATGGGTGCAGCGTATGAACGCCATCCACCACCAAATTGAGGAGATTCTTCTTGCAGAGCTGATTTTCGCATGAAAGGAGGCCCAGTATGATTCTGAAACTCATCAAGCTACCTCTCCGGCTTGCAGCAATTCCCGTCTTTCTCGCGTTGCTTGCTCTTCAACTGCTTGGTTCCGTTCTGATTGGCCTCTCGTCCGTCGTCACGCATCTACTGGCAGGCGTGTTCCTGCTTGGAGCCGTCACGGGGTGGCTTGTTCATGCGCAGCCGTGGATGGTATGGCAAGCAGTCGGCATTGGCCTGTTCTTCGCCTTTGCACCAAGCCTTGCGGCATGGCTGCTAAACAAGGTGACCGATTGCGTTCTCCGCATCCTCTCCTTCATGCTTTCCTGACAACTTATTCTTCTGCCTTGTGCTTCTTGCGGCAATCGTCCGAGCAGAATCGGGAATCGGCGCGCTTGGCAATGAAGGCCCGTTGGCAATGTTCGCACATCTTCAGCGGATTCTTTGTGTCGGTCAGGCTCAGGGAGAAGAAGAACCGAATGGTCAGCAAAAGTGAATGGAAGTCCCACACCATCACAGGATGGTCGCGCAGCTCCAGATGGTAACCGGGTACGTTGCCCTCGAAGCACGCGATGCCCTGCCGATATAGCTCCTGTGCGTTTCGATCAAGGTACTTCCTGTCGTGCTCGTAGAGGTAAGCGGATGTAAAGGCAAACGCCCAGTCCCGGAAGACCTCCTTTATCCAGTCGAAGCGCTCGCCATAGCCCCGCATGAAGGACATGGCTTTGGCCTGCGGCTCGTCCCGGAAGGTCATCGCCAGTGCGATCTGCATCCTGTCCTCGCCGGAAACCTGCCAAAGCGATTCAATGCCCCGCTTGTGGAAGTCTGGCATGGTAAACGGGAAGAAGAGCTTCAGATAGTCCTGTGTCTCCATGGTCTCCTGCCGGATGTACGGATTCTTCGGCAGGTAGACCTTCTCATACTCCACAAACCGGGGTGTGGTCGGGAGCGCAGTCATCAAACCGAGCATGCCGTACCGGCGGGCAAAGCCCCGCATAGCCTCCTTCAGCTTCTCGTCTGACGCCTTGTGGAACAGCAGCAGCCCGATATTGACGGCCTCCACGACAGCGCATCGGCCTGCGGGATGGGATCATACACGGACGGCTTCGCATCGGCAGTGGGCAACAGATAGTCATGCCCGTCAGGCGCTGTTCGCCATTCGTAGTCGCTGTACTTCGCCCAATGGGCATGGGTGTGCTCAAACAGGTTTGCCGTCATGACCTGCGCACCTCCTTTGCGTGGGTTTGTATTCCTTCAAAAACGCCTGCTCCTGATGAGTCAGTTCTCCGCTTTCCTTCGCTAACTCTGTGAGCGCGGCAAACAACTTCTTGTGGATTTTGCGTTGCACCGTCCCGCGTACCTTACGGATATTGCGCTCCGTCTGTTCCCGCAGAAGGGCAAGCTGCTGTGTGGAATACAGGCGAACCCCCAGAAAGTACAGGATTTCCTTGTGATCCTGCTTCAGATTCATCACAATCTGCCGCAGATGTGCCCGATCCGTCAGGTCGTGCATCCGGAACAGGCAGTTGCAAAGGAGATCATCAAACTCTCCGCGACAGAGCTGCCGGAAGGTTGGGCAGCTCATGCTGTGCGGCACGATGTCGCCGTCAGCGGGTGCGAGGTATTCCACGGGCGTGTCACCGCGGAGGCTCTCATACCGCCGCTCCCTGCGCATACGGCTTTGCTCCTCGCGGTCATACCAGTTGACCACGGACTGAAATTCTCCTGCGGTCCGGGCGGACAACTCCAGCCTGCGAAGCGCTTCGTCGCGCACACTCTGCGCAACGCGCTTTCTGCGTTCGGCAGCGGAGCGTGCGTCCTCCGGAAAACTTTTGAATTTCTCGGCCAGCACTGGTGTATCTAAAGAGTCCTCGGTGCTGTCCCCATCATCCTGATACACCCAGTCCTGCGAATCGTCGCAGGGATCAAGCTCCTTTGCATAGCTGCTCCAGGGCAGCTCCTCGTCCGGAATTTCGTTGCCGTCATCATCGTAGAAAACCATGCCCCGCATCCGATACTCTGTACGCATCTGCTTCTCCACTCAATATAAATAAGAACATTAGTTCGCATTCATTATAGTTTGTCAGGAGCAAAATGTCAATTTCTTTTTCAAATATCGCAAAAACAGTTCCGGAAAAGGTTGATGTTTGTCCTATAAGCAGAGGGAGAAACAGACTTTCCCTCAAAATAAGAAAATTTTCTCCGAATCATTCAAAAACAGTTCCGAAAATGCCGTGCGTTTGTCCTATAGGCAGAGGGAGAATCAAACCTATCCCCCAGGAAGGAGAATACAGTGGAACAAATTCAAAACACCGGGCCGCTCATCACCGCCCTCTATGAGCGACTGTCCCGCGACGATGAACAGGAGGGTGAATCGAACTCCATCACCAATCAGAAAAGACAGCTTGAAAGCTATGCCGGCGAGCGCGGCTTCACCAACTGCCGCCACTACACGGACGACGGCTACAGCGGCGGCAACTTCGAGCGCCCCGGCTGGAAGCAGCTCATCGCGGACATTGACGCGGGTAAGGTCGGCGTTGTCATCGCCAAGGACCTCAGCCGCGTTGGACGCGATTATGTGGAGACAGGCTTCTACACGGAGGTCTACTTCCGGCAGAAGGGTATCCGCTTCATCGCCATTGGCAACGGCGTGGATACAAGCAATCCGGTTAGCAGCGAGTTTGCGCCGTTTATGAATGTGCTCAACGAGATGTATCTGCGCGACCAGTCGCGGAAGATGCGTACCTGCTACCGGCAGAAGGGCAATGCGGGCCTGCCGACCAACAACCTGTGCATCTACGGCTATCGCAAAGACCCGGAGGACAGGAATCACTGGCTGGTTGACGAAGAAGCCGCAGCCGTTGTGCGCCGCATCTTTGATCTGGCGATGGATTGCCACGGGCCTTATAAGATTGCAAAACTGCTTGCCGCTGATCATGTGTATTGTCCCGCGTATTACAACGCCATCCACGACAACTGCATGAAGCGCTCTA
>JALFHA010000265.1 GCA_022776785.1 Clostridiales bacterium
GCTGGTGTACAATCTCGATGCGAACGGCAACCGCATCCCCGCTAGGCAGAAGGGCCGATGGAAAACGCACAAGGAAAATACCGTGGACTGGGATGACCGCGGCAACGCGGAAATCTGGCGCGCTGCCGCTGCCGATGCCATCAATGATGCGCTGCGGGAAGCGGGATTTACGCAGGGCTTCGTCGATCACCGCAGCTATGCCCGGCAGGGCAAGGAGCGCATCCCTATGATTCACGAAGGCCCGGAAGCGCGCGCCATGCAGCAGCGTGGCATTCCGATAGAGGTGAGCGAGCGGAATCGAGAAATACGCGCGCAGAACAAGCAGCTTGAGCAGATGGAGGCACGGCTGGCCCGGCTGAATGCCTGGGCACAGTATGAGAAAACGATGGACGAGGCGCTGATTGCCCAGGGCGAGGACGTGTCCAATCTGTATTTGCGCTATGTGCTGGCCTCCCGGATTTTTGAATCCACTGTGCCGCCCAACCGGAAGGATCGTCGTCTGGAGGACGCAACCGGTCTGATGGTCGTCATGAGTGATTACCACATCACCGACGCCGCGTCCTACTCCGAGGCGGTTAGGCAGGCCAACGCGAAATTCTATGAACTTCGCAGCAGGCGGAAGGAAAACGCAGAGCTGTCCAGCGCAATAGGCGCGCGCATACACGCTTACGAGGACAGAAAGAAGTATCAGCGGTATTACAATGCGTGGAGCAAACTGTCCGGCAGCAAGGCCAGCGCCTATGAGCGGGAGCACGCATTCGAGCTGCACAAATACCGGCAAGCGGGTGAAGCGCTGAATCGCTGGGAGGCTGACGGAGAACGAATCGATTACAAGGGCTGGCAGGTGGCGATGAAGCATCTCAATAAGGAGCGGTTTTTACTTGACTATGAGCTGCAAGGGCAGAAGGAGAATATCCGCAGGCTGGAAGTCGTGAAGCGGGAGTTCATACGGGAGAGGAAGAGGACGCAGCCGGAAAGAGACGAAAGATAAGCGCTAAAGAATAAAAACCTTATGCGCGTTGCAAACGGTCAACACAGTGGGGCATCTTTGACTTTGCGAACCGGAATACGGATACAAAAGCTTGATGAAAGTGGCTGGCAGCCCTTCCTCTCCATCATTCCGATCCGGGTTGTTTCTCTGCTGAGCAGGGCATGGTCAGTGTAATAACCGCGCCGTTGTCGTTTCCGATGGCGATACGCATGGCGCCCTTGCTGTAATAGTGCAGGCGCAGGCAGGTGTTGATCAGGCCGATGTGCCCGCCGGTGGATTCGATGGAGACCGTTCCCTCCTCGATGGCACGAATCCGGCTGCGCAGGCTTTGCAGCATTTCCCCGGAGAAGCCCGTGCCGTTGTCGCGGATGATCAGCACGAGCAGCCCGTCCTCGATATGACCGGAGACGGACAGCCTGCGCAGCACGTTTTTTCCGTCAAAGCCGTGATTGAGTGCGTTCTCCACTAACGGCTGCAGGGTCAGCCGGGGCACGGTGATGTCGCCCAAATTCTCCGGAACGTCGATGGAGAATTCCAGATTGTCCTCATACCGCGCCTTGGCCAGCATCAGGTAGCTGCGGACAAACTCGATTTCTTCCGCCATGGTGGCGGTCTGGGAGCGGGTATCGGTGGAGTAGCGGAGCATCTGGGCGAACTGGTTGCAGATCTCAATCACATCGAAGTTGCCGCTTTCCATGGATTTGGCGCTGATGATGTTCAGCGTGTTGTAGATGAAATGCGGGTTGATCTGCGTTTGCAGCGCGCTGAGCCGTGCCTGCAGCGCACCTTCGCGCAGCGCCATCTCCGCAGACGCCGCCTCGCGCAGATGAAGCATCATGGCGTTAAACACCTGCTCCAGCTCGTGCGTCTCCTTGTCGGTGGGCGAGGTGACGGTCTCCGCCAGCTCGGACAGGGCGCCGGGCGAAGTTTTGAGCATGCTGCTTATGGGGATCTGCCGCACCTTGCGGGTCAGCTTGCGCGTGGAGCGGGTCAGCCCAAGAGACACGAGGGAAATCAAAAGCCCGGTGGGGATCATGATGTAGAGTGCCCGGAGGAACATATTTCTTCGCAGCCCGTAATTTTGCATGTCCTGCAAGTGGGCGTCCTGCGCAATCACCAGATGCAGGCCGCCCCGTTCCATCAGCGTGTGGTAGACGAGGTATTCCGTTTCACAGTTTTCAGGCGTAATGCGGGTGTATTCGTTCTGAGCAAGGGTGTCGGGCCAGTCAAGGCTCTCTCCCGTGCTGGAAAACAGCAGCGCGCCGCTCTCCTGATACACCTGAACCAGCACGACGTCATTGTCCACGAAATCCATGATGCGGTTCAGCTGATCTGCGCCCTTGGCAATTTCCAGATAGCCGATCTCCTTGCCGTGGTAGGATACCTTCTGCACAATACCGTACACCATGGCGTCCTGACGGCGGGAGAAGAAATCCCTGTGCGGCGCAAGAACGCAGAAGGAGTCTGAAGCGTCCGCCTTATCCAGCCATGGAAAGGCGGAGATCGTCTGTGCCGCCTGCGGGGAGCCGTAGGTCAGGGAAATGTCCTTGTCCGGTGGAACCGTGAGGAACACGCCGTCCCGCGTATAGAAGGTGACGCGCTGATAGCCGTCCACCAGCGGAGACTGGATCAGCTGCTGGAGGGCGGCTTTTTCTGCGGCCTTCGCCATTTTCTGATCGTCGCTGTCGTCGCGGATCATCTGGTTCAGCGCCGCCATGAGGGTGGAGTTGCTGGTCAGTTCCTCCAGCGTCAGTTGCATCATGGAATAATCCTGCTGAATGTCCCGATAGATGCTCACCGCCATGTTATGGAAGCGCGCCTCTGTAAAGGCATTTGCGCCCATGACGGAGGTGTTTGCTGCATAGTTGGAGAGAACCAGCAGGGCTGACAGCATCATGGCGGAAAGAATCAGGATCAGCTTTGTGCTCAGGCGCATGAAACACACCCTCCTTCTGCTTCGGATTATAGCATAGCACAGCTTACGGATAAAAGGGGGAATCCGCTATTCCATGGCGTATGTGCCGGATATTCCCGACCGTGGTGCGGGATTTTCCAGCCAATTGGGGATATGCCGTTTTTTTGCAATCCTGCGTTCACAATCTTTTCGGGAGCGCTGCCGCCGGATGCGCTACAATGACTGCGACAGAACGGGAAAGGACTGAGCCCGAAATTAAAAGGAGGAATTCTCTATGAGAAAAATCGCTGCCGTCCTGCTGATGCTGGTCCTGCTGCTGGGTCTTGCTGCCTCTGCGCAGGCCTATTCGGACAAGAACCTCGAGGCCCCGAAGGCCGGAAACGTGGTCATTGACGGCGACCTCGGCGAGTGGGACACCACGCGCATGCTGAAGATCGACAGTCAGAGCCAGATCATCGACCAGATTGAGCACTGGGACGGTGAGGCGGACTGCTCCATGGAGGTCTACGCCATGTGGGACGAGGAGAACCTCTACCTCGCCATGAAGATCATGGACGACACCCCGCTAGTGTACCGGGAGGGCTTCCCGCTGGACGAGCTGGATGCGGTAATCTTCTTCCTTTCCACCGATCCTGATGCCGATCCGGCGCGCACGGAGTACGCTGCTTCCGACTGGCGCATCGTGCAGAGCGCGTACGGCTACAAGAACGACTACGAGTTCTTCAACTACATCGACCGCAGCATGGTGGCGGACACCAAGGGCTGGGACACGCAGGGCGAATACGGCGACGAGCTGGTGTTCGACGACTATGAGGCTGCGATCACCCAGATCGAGGGCGGCATCGTCTGGGAGAGCAAGCTGCCCCTGCACAACCTGAGCAACGACGCCATCGCGCAGCTCGTTCCGCAGGCGGGCATGACCGTCGGCTTTGACTTCTCCGTGCTGGATGTGGACCTGCCCTGCCCCGGCATCCACAGCCTGCGGATGCAGTTCTCCTCCGAGCTGGACGGTCGCGACCGTACCCCCGACATGCACAACGTGGATGCGAACCCGAGCCTCTGGGCGACCCTGACCTTTGTGGACTGAGAAAGGGGAATGTGATTCATGAAGCTGAAGAGACTGGCTTCTCTGGCGCTGGCGGGCGTACTGGCGCTTGCCGCGCTGCCGTCCACCTCGCTGGCGGCCAAGCGGGAGAAGCAGAACGCGGATGACATGGACATCCCCGCCATCCTCGAGGCCACGGACGAGAAGGGCACGGTCAACGTATACCACTGGTGGACGGCGGGCGGCGAGAAGGACGCCATCGAGAGCGTGGTCAAGGGCTTTACCGATACCTATACGAAGGTGAAGGCAAAGTCCAACGCCATCCCCGGCGGCGCGGGCGGCGCCATGGTCATGAAGGTCAAGGTGCTCCAGCAGGCGGGCAAGAGCCCGGAAACCTTCCAGGCGCACCCCGGTCAGGAGATTGAGCCGTACCTGAATTCCGACATGCTGCTCAACCTCAATCAGGTGTGGGACTACGGTAACCTCTCCGAGCGGGCGCTGCCCGGGCTGGAGGAGCTTTGCACCGCCTCCGACGGCAACAAGTACATCGTGCCCATCGGCATCCACAAGACCAACGTGATCTTCTACAACATCCACGTGTTCGAGAAATACGGCGTGGAGATTCCCGATCATCAGGACATCACGTGGGACGAGTTCTGGGCGCTGTGCGAGGAGCTGGCGGCGAAGATGCCCGACGGCGAGTACCCCCTCGACCTCGGCGACCGCAAGGGCTGGCCCGCCTGTCAGGTGTTTGAAAACATCATGATGGGCACCGACCCGCAGCTCTATGAGGACTTCATCAACGGCACCTACGATCTCGAGCGCGTGACCGACGTGCTGACCACCTACGCCAGACTCATGGAGTATGTGGCGCCCGATCATTCCAGCCGCGACTGGTACGAGGCGAGCGGTCAGGTGGTGGCGGGCACCTACGCCATGCAGATCATGGGCG
>JALFHA010000268.1 GCA_022776785.1 Clostridiales bacterium
AGGAAGAAGCGGCATCCTGCAAAGTGAATCTGCGTCGCCGTCTCGCCACCGCTGATGCCAAAGAGGCGGTAGCCGATGTTGATAAAGGGAATCGCGCTGCCCCAGAGCAGGCAGCAAAAGCCGGCCAGCAGGCCGACGACCAGCGGGCGGGTCAGCACGGAGCTCTTTGCCTTTGTTTCCATGTTCGTTCGTCTCTTTTCGTGTTTTTTGTGCGCAGTTATTCCTGAACAGTATAGCACGGCAAGCCAAAAAAAGCAAAGCATCAACGCGCACAAAAGCGGAGCGCTCTCCTGATGCGCTCCGCTCATCTGCAAGCCATGCGCAGCACGCCTGCCTCTGTCCGCCTATCGTGCGAATCTGCCGTGCATCCGTCGCGTCATTTCTGGCGCTTTGTGTCGGCAATCAGCACGGCGCAGCTGTTCCGGCTCACCGACCAGTCTGCACTGTCCTCCTCCAGCACATTGACCGCAACAGCCAGTCCCCATTCTCCGACGGCTGCCAGACTTGCACTGCCGCGCCAGTTTCTGTCCTCCTCAAGCGGAGACAGCCGCAGCTCGCTCACCTGATGTCCATCGTCGCCAAAGAGCACCAGCCCCCGGTGCATAACCGTATCATCCCCCGGCAGATCATGCCTGCACAGGGTCGCGTAGCCCCGCTTGAGCTTCACAAGCCCCATCCGCGAAGCATTCGTTCCTGTGTCCAGCCTGCCCTGCACCTGCCAGCGGAGGCCGCCATTCGCGTCGATGCACAGAAGTCTGTGATCTCCCGCCTCCCCAGACGAGGCTGTTGCTATAATCGATCCATCCTCACACGGCAGAATGCGCACGATGCCAAGGCCCGCAAGCGCCGCATCCGCCGGCGATTCGCTCACCGTGTTCCCTTGCTCATCGAGCCAGCGCAGCAGCGGCAGCTCGCTTTTCCTGTTCCACGCCGCGACGATATAACCATCCTGCGCCGCATAGACGCTGACCGGCATCCCGCCGAGCTCCTCCATCGTCCGGGCAAAGACCGGCTTTCCCCCTTCGTCAAGCTGTACGCAGAACGGGATGTTCCGCGCACCCGCCACGCCATCCAGCAGGAAGCCGCCATGCCCTGCGCTGGCCCAGAGCAGCTCGTATTCGCAGCGAATTCCCGTCATCTCCTCGGTCATCGGGAGGAGCACCGTCTCCTTCGCCGAGCCGTCCGCGTCAAGGCGTGTCTGATAATAGCGCCTGTCCTCCACATCGTCCGTATCCTCCTCGATCAGAAGCAGGATGTCGCCGCCGTCCAGCTCCATCGCCGCCGTCACGCAGCCCTGCTGTTCAAGCGCTGTCCGCCAGAGCACCTCCCCGTGCTCGTCCATCCGCAGCGCAAAGGGTGTTTTTCCCTCCACCTCAAGCCCCGCAAGCACGCCGTCTGCGGACTGCGCATAGCCGTAGACCAGCAGCGTACCGTCCAAGAGCGTCGTCATGCCGTCAATCCACGCATCCTGCGACAGCTCGACGGTCTGCACAGGGAGCGCCGCGAGCCCCTCCGTGTGCGCCGCAAGGCGCTGCTCCTGCGGCACAGCTTCAAGCGCCGCCCGCCTTTTCTGCTCCGCTGCGTCCTCCGCGGGCGAGGTCACGCTGCTATACCCGTCCTCGCTGGACAGCACCCTGCCCTGCTGCGAGACGCAGACCCAGTACAGCGGGTTTTCTCCCCGCCGCAGTTCGACGAGAAAATATGGCGGCAGCACGCCCACCTCATCGATATATTCGCGGCAGTCCACCAGCGCGGTGCAGCCATCAAGCGCATCGCTTTTAAGACCGTAGGCCGAGATGACCGCCTCCCGGGCGATCTGCTCTGCCTCCAGCACGGAGATCGCCCCCTCATCCGGCAGCATGTAGACCTCTGCATCGCTGCCGAGCAGGCCGATGTCCTCCAGCATCGCGGAATACCACGCCTTGTCCTCCATGCTCCACGTCTCAAGCGGCCCCTTTTCCTTGATGAGGATGCTGTCCACGCCGATGACGTCTGTGCGCCCATTGACGCCGTAGCGCCCGGCAAAGAGGCTATCCAGCGCCGCCTCGCGCTGCTGCGCATCTGTTTCACGCAGCGCCGCGTCCCACGCCTGTGCATCCGTCAGAATCCCGTTTTCCTTCATC
Organism: Clostridiales bacterium; assembly: GCA_022776785.1. GTDB lineage: Bacteria > Bacillota > Clostridia > Christensenellales > Aristaeellaceae > Ventricola. Next base: position 2,124 of record JALFHA010000268.1, read on the forward strand.
AGCCGGACAACCTGCTCCTTTTCCTCAAGCGTCCAGCCATCGTAGTAGCCGCCCTCGAGCTGAATCCTCGCCACATCCGCGAAGAAACCCTGCGATGCCGCGAAGGCCGCCAGCGCCGACGCCGCCAGCGCAAGCAACAGCGCCGCCGCCAGCACCAGCGCGAAGCCCGTCTTTTTCTTCATCGCCTTCTCCTTTCCCGCCGGCAAACCGGCAATGCGCTGGCGCAATTCCCGTTCAAACGCCGCGTCCATCGGCGGATACAGCGCCTCAAGCGACGCGCGGTCAATCCTCATCCGCTTCATTCAAACGTCACCTCCGAATCGCCCAGCTCCTCCCGGAGCGCGCGGCGCGCGCGATGCAGCCTGCTCTTGACCGCCGGCAGGGATATTCCCAGCGCCTGCGCAATCTCCTTCTCCGTAAAGCCCTCCATGTAGCGCAGCAGCAGCGGCGTGCGCAGCTTTTCCGCCAGCGCGTCCATCGCCTCCGCCAGTGCGCCGTCATCCTCCTGTGCCGGAGCCGGGCGCTCGGGCAGCTCGTCCATCGGCACCACCCGCATCCGGGCGCGCTGAATGTTGCGGCATTCGTTGAT
>JALFHA010000286.1 GCA_022776785.1 Clostridiales bacterium
CTTCAGCAGGATTTCACCGTCGATCCGGAGGGCTATGCGTCTCTGGGGCGCATGATCGTGCTCGCAAACCCGAACGCGCCGACGGGGCTGGCGCTTTCGCCCGAGCAGATCGCCGGCATCTGCGAAACGAATCCAGAGCGCGTCGTGCTCATCGACGAGGCGTATGTGGACTTCGGCGCGCAGAGCTGTCTGCCGCTGATTGACCGGTACCCCAACCTGCTGGTGATGCGCACATTTTCCAAGTCCCGCTCGATGGCGGGCGCGCGGCTGGGTTACGCCTTCGGCTGTGCGGCGCTGATCGCGGAGCTTGACACGGTGCGCAACGCCGTGGGGCTGTATTCCGTCAACCGGATGACGCAGGCGGCGGGCATCGCGGCGTGCAGGGAGAACAGCTACACCATGGACAACTGCCGCCGCATCATGGCCTCCCGCCGCTATGCGCTGGACGCCCTGCGCGCGCTGGGCTTTGAGGCGACGGATTCGCTGGGCAACTTCGTCTTTGCGCGCAGCGGGCAGATGCCGGGCGCGGCGCTGGCCGCGGCGCTGCGGGAGCGCGGCATTCTCGTGCGGCGCTGGGATGCGCTGGGGATCGCAGACTGGCTGCGCATCACCGTCGGTTCGCAGGCGGAGATGGAGGCGCTGATTTGCGCCGTGACGGAGATTTTGAAGGAGGGCTGACATGCGCAGCGCAGAGATCCGGCGCAGAACCGCCGAAACGGACATCACCCTGACCCTGTGTCTCGACGGCGCGGGAAAAAGCGAGGTGCACACCGGCGCGGGCTTTCTCGACCACATGCTCACGCTGTTTGCCGCGCACGGGCGGTTTGACCTGAGCGTCGTCTGCCGGGGCGACACGGAGGTGGACGACCACCACAGCGTCGAGGACATCGGCATCGCGCTGGGCGAGGCCGTCGCCCGGGCGCTGGGCGAAAAACGCGGCATTGCGCGCTACGGCAGTATGCTCCTGCCGATGGACGAGGCGCTGGTGCTCGCGGCCATCGACCTCTCCGGGCGCGCGTGCCTGCGCTTTACGGCGCAGATTCCCTCGCAGAAGATCGGCACGTTTGACACGGAGCTCGTGGAGGAGTTCTTCACAGCCTTTGTGCGCAGCGCCGGAGCGACGCTGCACATCCGCCAGCTCGACGGTGCGAACAGTCACCACATCGTCGAGGCGATGTTCAAGGCGTTTGGGCGCGCGCTGTCTGCCGCCGCGGCGCCTGATCCGCAGCTGGGCGACGCCATCCCCTCGACCAAAGGAGTGCTCGTATGATCGCGATTATCGATTACGGCGTAGGCAACCTGTTTTCGCTGCAAAGCTCGCTGCGCATGATCGGCGAGGAGACCGTCGTCACAGCCGACCCACAGGCGCTTGGCGCGGCGGACAGGCTGATTCTGCCGGGCGTGGGCGCGTTCGGCGACGCGCGGGAGAAGCTCGCCAGCGCGGGGCTGGACGGCGTGATTTGCGCGCAGGCGGCGGCCGGCAAGCCACTGCTGGGCATCTGTCTGGGGATGCAGCTGCTCTTTGAGCGCAGCTTTGAATTCGGCGAGCACGAGGGGTTGGGGCTCATCCCGGGCGACGTGGTGGACATGACGCCGCTCATCGGCCCCGGGCTCAAGGTGCCACACATCGGCTGGAACGCGCTGGATGTCAAAAGCCCCGCGCATCCGCTGCTCAGGGACGTGCGGGAAGGCGACTGCGTGTACTTCGTGCACAGCTTCTGCGCGACCCGGTGCGACGAAAGCGTCATCGCGACGGCGGAGTACGGTGCGCCGCTGACGGCGGCTGTCGCGCGCGGGAACGTGCTGGGCTGCCAGTTTCACCCGGAAAAGAGCGGCGAGGTCGGCCTGCGCATTCTGCGCGCGTTCTGTGTATGGGGGAGGTGAGCGGATGGAGATTTTACCGGCAATCGATCTCTACGGCGGCAAGGCCGTGCGGCTTTTTCAGGGCGATTACGCGCAGATGACGGTCTATTCGGACGACCCGCTCTCCGTCGCTATGGATTTCGCGGCGTGCGGCGCGACGAGCATCCATCTGGTCGATCTGGAGGGCGCGCGCACGGGGGAGATGCCCCATCTGCCGCTCGTGCGGCGCATCGCGCGGGAAACCGGGCTGACCGTCGAGGTCGGCGGCGGCGTGCGCAGCGAGGAGAGCGTGCAAAGGCTGCTGGACGCGGGCGCGGCGCGGGCGATATTGGGCACGGCGGCCGTGACCGACCCGGAGCTCCTTGCGCGCATGACGGCAAAGCACGGCGAGCGCATTGCCGTCAGCGCGGACATCCGCGACGGCATGGCGGCTATCCGCGGCTGGACGGAGCGCAGCGCGCTGACCTGCGAAGCGCTCATGCAGCGGCTGCAGGAGGTCGGCGTGCGCACGGTCGTCTGCACGGACATCAGCCGCGACGGCGCGATGCGCGGGGCCAACGGCACGCTCTATCGCGAGCTTTCGTCGGCCTATCCGATGAACTTCATCGCCTCGGGCGGCGTATCCTCGCTGGAGGACGTGCGCGCGCTCCGCGAGGCAGGGCTGTGGGGGGCCATCGTCGGCAAGGCGTATTATACCGGTGCGATCGATCTGCGCCGGGCGATTGAGGTGGCGCGATGATTACCAAACGCATCATTCCCTGTCTGGACGTGCGAAACGGCAGGGTAGTCAAGGGTGTGAACTTCGCGGGGCTGTCGGACGTAGCCAGCCCGCTCGAACTGGCGCGGTACTACAGCGAATCCGGCGCGGACGAGCTGGTCTTCTATGACATCACGGCCTCCGCCGAGGGGCGCGCGCTGTTCACGGACGCGCTGCGCGAGGTCGCCTCGCAGATCTTCATTCCGCTGACTGTCGGCGGCGGCATCCGCACGGTGGCGGACTTTGAGCGCGTGCTCGCTTGCGGCGCGGACAAGGTGAGCGTCAACTCCGGCGCAATCGCCCGCCCTGCGCTGATTGAGGAGGCAGCCAAGCGATACGGCAGCCAGTGCGTCGTACTCTCGGTGGATGCCAAGCGGGTGGACGGCGCTTATCACGTCTTTGCCCGCGGCGGGCGCGAGGATACGGGCATGGACGCGCTGGCGTGGATTCGCCGCGGGCTCGAGCTGGGCGCGGGGGAAATCGTGCTCAACTCCATCGACACGGACGGCGTGAAGCGCGGCTTTGATCTGGAGATGCTTGCCGCCGTGTGCGAGCTGGCCGATGTGCCGGTCATCGCCTCGGGCGGCGCGGGCTGCGCGCAGGATTTTGTGACGCTGTTTCGCGAGGTGCCGAAGGTGGACGCGGGGCTGGCCGCCTCGATCTTCCACTTCGGCGAGGTGACGATCCCGGTGCTCAAGGACATGCTCGCGAAAAGCGGCATCAATGTGAGGAGGATTGAACCATGATCGACATCGATGCGCTGAAATTCGACGAGCGCGGGCTGATTCCCGCCATCGTCGTGGACACGCAGACCAAGCGCGTGCTGACGCTTGCCTATATGAACCGGGAGAGCCTTCAAATCTCGATGGAGAAGGGGCTGACCTGCTTTTACTCGCGCTCCCGCCAGAAGCTCTGGCTCAAGGGAGAGACGAGCGGAAACTTCCAGCACATCGTCTCCATCACCGCGGACTGCGACCGCGACGCGCTCGTCGTCGAGGTGCGCAAGGACGGCCCGGCCTGCCATCTGGGCACGGATTCCTGCTTTGAAACCCCGCTCTACGAGGGGGAGGAAACGCCCGCCTTTGCCTATGAGGACCTGATGGCGATGCTCAGGGGCCGCAAGGAGATGCCGAAGGAGGGCTCCTACACGACGTATCTCTTTGAAAAGGGCGTGGACAAGATTCTCAAGAAGGTCGGCGAGGAGACAACGGAGGTCATCATCGCGGCCAAGGACGGCGACAGGCCGAACACCATCTATGAAATCGGCGACCTGATGTACCACGTCATGGTGC
>JALFHA010000371.1 GCA_022776785.1 Clostridiales bacterium
GGACCATCTCGTCGAGCAGATCGCCCAGACCCATCAGGTTGACGGATGAGATCGGGAACGGGTCGCCCAGGCCGAGGTTGTAGAACTCGTAGACGGCGTCGTTCATGCTGACGTTGTCCACCTTGTTGACCACCAGAATGACCGGCTTGCGGCTCTTGCGCAGCATGTTGGCGACCTCCTCGTCGTCCGCGGTCATGCCGGTGCGGCCGTCGGTGAAGAAGAGGATCACGTCGCAGGTCTCGATGGCGATCTCTGCCTGGCGGCGCATCTGCCTGAGCATGATGTCGTCCGTGCGCGGTTCGATGCCGCCGGTGTCGATCAGCGTGAATTTGTGGTTCAGCCATTCACAGTCCGCGTAGATGCGGTCGCGGGTGACGCCCGGCGTATCCTCCACGATGGAGATGCGCTTCTTGGCGATCTTGTTGAAGAAGGTCGATTTGCCGACGTTCGGTCGGCCGACGACGGCGACAAGGGGCTTGGCCATGCGATTATTCCTCCGTTCCGCGCAGGGCGTCGAGCAGGTCCGCACCGTCGTCTGGGACGGGGGTGATGCGGATACCCAGGGTCTCCTGCGCCTGAGCCAGTGTCATATCGTCAAGGAAGATGTCCTCTCCCTCACGAAGCATACTTTCTGTGATGAGAATCTCGTCCGCCTCCGTGCCGCGCAGCTGCGCGACGAGGTCCTGCCCGGTAATCAGGCCGGAGACGGTGACGGTTTCGCCGAAGAAATGATTGTAAATGGGCACGACGCGAACGTCCACGCCCCCGACGGGATGAGCGTCAAGCAGCTCGCGCATGAACGGCGCGACGGACGTGCCCGTCGCCATCACCACGCGCCGCGGCTCGCCCGGGGTATCGGGGTCGAGGCGCAGCGCGGCTTCAAACTCTTCCTTTAGGCGGGCGAGCAGGCCGACGCCGTTTTCAAACTGCGGGAAGTCCTCGTAGCTGTCCGCGTCAGGCAGCGGGTGCTCTGCAATCTGGTAGAACTCGTCCGACGGGAAGACGAAGCGCGTTCCCACCTGCGCGAGCATCCGCGTCTGAAACGCCTCCGCCTGACGGATGACCTGCTCCGCCTCCTCCTTCGTGTAGGGGCGGAGGGGGTAGAGGTGCTCCCGAAAGCGCGTCAGCCCGACGGGCACGAGCGCCACCGTCAGCGCGTGCGGCGAGAGGGAGGCGAGGTCGGTCAGCGTGCGGTCGAGCTCCGCGCCGTCGTTGATGCCGGGGCAGAGCACCACCTGACAGTGGAAGCTCATGCCGTTGTCGGCAAAGCGGTGCAGGTGCTCCATGATGCGGTCCGCGTGGATGTGGCTGAGCATCCGCTTGCGCAGCTCGCCGTTGGTTGTGTGCACGGAGATGTACAGCGGGCTTGCGCGCCGCTCGATCATCCGCTCGAGCTCCTGCGGGGGCAGGTTCGTCAGCGTGACGAAGTTGCCCGCCATCAGCGAGAGCCGCCAGTCGTCGTCGCGCACATAAAGGCTCGGGCGCATCCCCGGCGGCATCTGCTCGATGAAGCAGAACATGCAGTGGTTGGCGCACGTCTTCGGGCAGCTCATCAGCGAGGATTCGAGCGTCAGCCCGAGCGGCTCCTCCACGAGCTTGTGGATGTGCACGGTGCGCTGCGCGCCGTCCGCGCCTTCGAGCAGCAGCTCAAGCGACGCACGCGCGGTCAGAAACTGGTAATCGACCAGATCGAGCACCGGCGTGCGGTTGATGGACAGGAGCGTTTCCCCTGCCCGGATGCCGCTGCGCGCGGCGAGCGAGCCGGTCATGACGCTGACGATGCGCTGGGACATGGACACAATGCACCTTCCTTCTCAAATTAACCCAAGATATTATGCTCGATTTTGCGGGCAAAGTCAAGCGATTTTGCGGGAAATGGGGGAGGATAGGAAAAAGGCCGCCGCATGGCAGCCTTCAATACGACAGCTTTTGTCAGAATACGCCTTCCCCGCGCGGAGGGCTCCGGCAGCGTCAGCGCTCGCCCTCGTCCGGATTCTTGCCCATCAGACCGCCGGTGATTTCGCTCACGCCGCGGCCGAGCTTCGTCTTCATGCCCTTGCCGCCGCCCGTCTGCACAAAGGCAAAGATCACGACGGCAACGATGACGATGACGATCATCCAGACCACGCTGCCGGAGGCGCTCTTGTTTTTCGCCTTTTCGGCCTTGGCGGCGGATTCACGGCTCTGCGCGCTGCCCGTCTGCTCGCCATAGAGTGCGGTGCTCACGACGTTGGCCATCAAATCGGTCGATTCGAGCACGCGCTCCTTGCTGATGGTGTGCGTGCCGAACTCCAGCAGGATGGCGTTGGGCGAGAGATCCTGATTGTAGTTGCCCTTGCCGATGAAGATGTCCTTCACCAGACCGGGGTATTTCTTGTCTGCGACGGCCTTGAGCTGCTTGGCGAACTCCCGGTTCACGGCGCTGTTCTGGTTGCTGCGCCCGACGAGCAGGCGCACGCGCGAGGCGTTTTCGCCGTTGACGGTCAGCGTGTATTCGCTCTGGTCGGGAATGCCGTCGCGGTGGATGTCGATAATCGCGTCCGGGCGGTTTTCAAGCAGGCGCTCGGCCGTCTGGCGGCTGCGGCGATAGGCGCCGGAGTCGTGCGGCAGGTGCGTGGATTCGTCGAGGATCACGTCGATCCCCTGCGCTTGCAGCGCGTCGCGGAACTGGCGCGCCACGTCGTAGATGCCGCCCTGGCCCTCGATGCTCTGTGTGCCGTCGGAGGGGATATAGCTCTCGTCGCTGTGCGTGACGTACATCGCGATGAGCTTCTGTCCGCCGCCCGAGGCGCTGTCCGTGCCTGATGAGGCCGCGGGGACGCTCGCGGCGAAGACGGCCTGCGCGTCGCCGGCGTCAAGCCACGAGACGTCGGGCATGTCCTCCTGGCCGATGCGCACGGCGGTCGCCGCCCCGCCGCTGACCGACTCGATGCGGTAGAGCGTGTTGTCGGCGCTGATGTACTCGTCGCCCTCAGAAACCTCCCCGGCGAGGGTGAACAGCGCTGCGCCGTCCACGGTGACGGTGACGCAGCCCTCTCCGTCATCCGCCAGAGCGGCGGGGGTCAGAAGCAGGAGGAGGAGCGCCAGCAGCGGCGCGGCTCTGAGCTTGCTCATGCGCGCTGACCTCCTTCGATGGCGCCGTCCTCATGCGGCGCGTTCGCCCTGCCGGTGGCGATGCGCTCCACGATTTCGCCGACCAGCTCGCACAGCAGCACGGCGGTGACGCCGGAGAGCACGATGGCATCGAGCGCACCCGCGCCGCCGAGCACGAGCGACTGGCTGATGCCGCGCCGCCAGTTCATCACGGCCACGAGCACGTCGCACAGCAGCACGCCCAGCACGCCCGCCACAAACGCGCCGCGCCGCGAGCGGCCCAGCAGCCATGCGATGACGCCGCCCGCTGCGCCGTAGAGAATCATCGGGTCAAACGGCATGGCTGGCGGGTCGGCGGGGAAATAGACGCTGACGGCGTAGACCGCCGCCGCCGTGAGCAGCGAGGCGATCAGGCAGCGCAGCCGCTCTTTGCCCGTCCCCGCGGTGAAGAACAGATACAGGCACACGCCCAAAGGGATAAGTGCGCCGCCGATGTTGACGGTAACCATGCCGAAGGTCAGGTCGGGCAGCCAGCCGCCGATGAAGATCAGCGCGACCAGCACGAGCGCCCGCCTGTCGGTGAGGGCCATGCGGTCGAGCACGCGCTGGAGCACGCCGAAGAGGATGAGCAGCGCGATGACGATCAGAAGAATCATGCCGATGGACATGGGAAGCATCCCCGCTTTCTCAAGAGCTGCGGCGGCTGTGCCGCCCTGCGCAGGAAAGTATGCGCAGCGATGGCGCCCGCTATACCGCGGGGCATGGAAAAGACTTTCCTGCGAGGTTGCAAAAATAGGGAAAATCCGTTATAATGCTTAACTGCGCGATTTGCGCGGGGGAAAAGCGCCCATTTTGCGCCTGCGGCGGGAATAGCGCGCGCCGCCTTTGCGCGAGAAGAACGCCGGATGATTGCAAGGAGGTTTCATGGGGATGGCCAAAACGTATTCTGCCAGTATGCTCAAGGTGCTCGAGGGGCTTGATGCGGTTCGGATGCGTCCGGGCATGTATATCGGCTCGACGGGCACAAGGGGCCTGCACCACCTGCTCTGGGAAATCGTGGACAACGCGATTGACGAGGTGGCCAACGGCTACGCCAAAAGCATCCGCGTGGAGCTGCACAAGGACGGCAGCGCGTCGGTCGAGGACGACGGGCGCGGCGTACCGGTGGATATTCACCCGGAGCTGGGCATCACGGGCGTGGAGGTCATCTACACCCGGTTGCACGCGGGCGGCAAGTTCGACCATCAGAGCTACAATTACTCCGGCGGCCTGCACGGCGTGGGCGCGTCGGTAGTCAACGCGCTGTCCAGATGGCTGGTGGTGGACAGCTGCACCGGCGGCGGTCACTACCGGATGCGCTTTGAGAGCAATTACGACGAGAAGGAAAAGAAGGTCGCCTCGGGCCGGGCGGTCACGCCGCTGGAGCGCGTGGGCGCGACGCGCAGGCATGGCACGCGCGTGACCTTCCTGCCGGACGATACGGTCTTCGAGGAGACGCGCTTCAATTCCGACACGGTGCGCCGCCGCCTGCGTGAGCTGGCGTACCTGAACCGGGGGCTTGAAATCACGTTCGTGGACGAGCGCGAGAAGGACCCGGAGAAGCAAAAGACCGTGTTCCTGTTCGAGGGCGGCCTTGCGGACTATGTGAAGTACATCAACCGCGACAAGACGCCGCTCTACGAGAGCATCATCATGCTCGACGGGATGCAGGATGACGTGCGCGTCTTTCTGGCCATCCAGCACACGGACGACTACGCGGAGAGCATCTTCTCCTATGTCAACAACATCCCCACCGCCGAGGGCGGCACGCACGAGATGGGCTTCAAGGCGGGCTTCACCCGCGCGATGAACGACTACGCCCGGCGCGTCGGCGCGCTCAAGGAGAAGGACAACAACCTGATGGGCGAGGACTTCCGCGAGGGCATCACCGCCGTTCTGGCGACGTTCGTGCGCAATCCCCAGTTCGAGGGGCAGACGAAGGGCAAGCTGGGCAACACCGAGGTGCGCCCGGCCGTGGAGGCGTTCGTCTACGCGCGGATGACGGAATTCCTCGAGAACCTCAAGAATCAGGACGTGGCGGGCGCGATGGTCGAAAAGGCGCTGCGCGCCTGCAAGGTGCGCGAGGCCGCGCGCAAGGCTAAGGAGGTCGCCCGGGCGAAGAACCAGCTCGAGGCCGCGCCGCTGGTGGGTAAGCTCTCCTCCTGCACGGGACGCAAGCCCGAGGAAAACGAGATGTTCATCGTCGAGGGCGACTCGGCAGGCGGCTCGGCCAAGCAGGGCCGCGACAGGCGCTTTCAGGCGATTCTGCCCATCCGCGGCAAGCCGCTCAACGTCGAAAAGAAGCGCATCGACCAGGTGCTCGCCAACGAGGAATTCCGCTCCATCATCACGGCGTTGGGCACGGGTATTGGCGAGGACTTCGACCTCAAGTCGCTCAAGTATCACAAGGTCATCATCCTCTCGGACGCGGACCAGGACGGCGCGCACATCCGCGCCATTCTGCTGACGTTCTTCTACCGCTACATGCGCCCGCTCATCACGGAGGGGCATGTCTACATCGGTATGCCGCCGCTCTACCGCGTAGCCAAGGGCGAGAAGATCATCTACGCCTACGATGACAAGGAGCTGACGCGCGTGACGGCGCAGGTGGGGCGCGGCTACACCATCCAGCGCTACAAGGGACTGGGCGAGATGGATCCCGCCCAGCTCTGGGAAACGACCATGAACCCCGAAAACCGCCAGCTCATGCAGGTGACGCTCGAGGACGTGGCCGAGGCCGAGCGGCTGGTGACGCTGCTGATGGGCGACAAGGTAGAGCCCCGGCGCGACTACATCACGACCTATGCGGACTTTAACAAGGTGGATACGTTCCTGGCACGGGAAGGGAAGGTGAAGTAATGGCACGCAGGAAGACGGGCGGCAATGAGCCGCCCACGGCGCAGGAGCCGCGGCACGAGATCATCCAGAAGCCGATGGAGGAGGTCATGCACAGCAGCATGATCCCGTATGCCGAGCACGTCATCCTCGAGCGCGCGCTGCCGCGCGTGGAGGACGGCCTCAAGCCCGTGCAGCGGCGCATCCTCTTTACCCTCAGTGAGCTGGGCGTCACCCCGGACAAGCCGCACAAGAAGTGCGCCCGCATCGTCGGCGACTGCCTGGGCAAGTACCATCCCCACGGCGACAGCTCCGTCTACGAGGCGATGGTGCGCATGGCGCAGCCCTACAGTATGCGCGCGCTGCTGGTGGACGGCCACGGAAACTTCGGCTCCATCGACGGCGACAGCGCCGCCGCCATGCGTTACACCGAGGCGCGCATGGCCCCGCTGGCGCTGGAAATGCTGCGGGACATCGACAAGGATACTGTGCCCTTCAGCTTCAATTTCGACGACACGCTCAAGGAGCCGGACATGCTCCCGGCGCGCTACCCGAACCTGCTGGTCAACGGCGCGTCGGGTATCGCCGTGGGCCTGGCGACCAACATCCCCACGCACAACCTGCGCGAGGCCATCGACGCGGCGATTCTCGTCATGGACAACCCGGACGTGACGCTGGCGGACATCATGCGCGTCATGCCCGCGCCGGATTTCCCGACGGGCGGGCGGCTCATCCGCAGTGAGGAGATCGAGCGCGCCTACGAGACGGGCCGCGGCAAGCTGACGCTGCGCGCCAAGGTGCACATCGAGGACGGAACGGCCGGACGCAAGCTCATCGTCATCACCGAGGTGCCCTATCAGGTGCCCAAGGCCGCGATGCTCGAGAAGATTCTGAGGCTCAGCGAGGAGCGCAAGGCGCAGCTCGGCGGCATCTACGACATCCGTGACGAGTCCGACCGCACGGGTCTGCGCGCGGTCATCGAGCTCAAGCGCGACGTCGATCCGATGGCGATCCTCTCCGTGCTCTACAAGTATTCCGATTTGCAGGTGACCTTCGGCGTGAACATGGTTGCCATCGCGGAGGGCCGCCCGATGCAGATGGGCGTCAAGGCGATGCTCACCAGCTACATCGCGCACCAGAAGCGCGTTGTCACCCGGCGCACGGCCTACGAGCTGGAGCAGGCCCGAGCGAGGGAGCACATCCTCGCCGGCCTGATGGTTGCGGTCAACCACCTCGACGAGGTGATCGCGCTCATCCGCAAAAGCAAAAATCCCAAGGAGGCCAAGGAGCAGCTGATGAACCGCTTCGGCCTGACCGACATTCAGGCGCAGGCGATTCTCGACATGCGCCTGCAAAGGCTGACCGGGCTTGAAATCGAGGCGCTGCGCAGGGAATACGCAGACATCCTCAGGACGATCGCGCGGCTGGAGGGCATCCTCAAGAGCGAGAAGAAGCTCATCGCCGTCATCCGGGCGGAGATGCTCGAGATCCGCGAGAAGTACGGCGACGACCGGCGCACGGAGCTCATCGACGACGACAGCGCCAGCCTGCCTGTGGTGGAGAACAAGCCCGTCGCGGAGGAGACGGCCATCCTGCGCCTGCGCGACGGACAGCTCCGCCGCATGAGCCCCAGGCTCGTCGACAAGGTGCTCCAGCAGCCGGGCGCGAGGGAGGAGGTCGTCGAAGTCATCCGCACGGAGACGGACTGCACGCTCTACATCTTCTCGAACATGGGCAGCTGCTTCATGCTCGACGTGACGAAGCTGCCGGAGACGACGCGCCTGAAGGAACGCGGCAGCCTGCTCACCGGCTTGATTGCCGGTTTGGCTGATGGCGAGCACGCCGTCGCCATGATCTGCGCGCGCACGGAGGAGATGGACAAGAAGGGCGACCTGCTCTTTATCACGAAGAACGGCCTCGTCAAGCGCACGGCGGCGGGGGAATACGCCATCCGGCGCTCACGCTTTGCGGCCATCACGCTCAAGGGCGATGACCGCGTGGTGGGGATGGTGCAGGTCGAGCCGCAGGACAGGGATGACCTGCTGCTCGTCACGCGCATGGGCTATGCGCTGCGCTTCAAGCTCGACTGCGTGCCCCAGACGGGCCGCGCGACGGCGGGCGTGAAGGGCGCCTCGCTGACCGAGGGGGACGAGGTGCGCTGGTTTGAGGTGCCCAAGGCGGGCGACATGCTGCTGGTCGTCAGCGACAGGGGCATCGGCAAGCGGATGCTCGCCGACGATGTGGAGCGCCAGAACCGCGGCGGACGCGGCCAGCGGCTGCTTCCCTTCACAAAGACCGGGGAGCTGGGCACGCAGCTTGCGGGCTGCCTCAATGTGACGGGCGCCTCGCAGGTGCGTTTTGAACAGAAAAACGGCCACGTCACGCAGATGAGCGCGGGGGAGATTCCCGTGGAGCGGCGCAGCGGCAGGGGACAGCTTCTTGTCAGCGTGCTGCTTGACGACGTGGTGGTCTACGCCGGGGCAACGGAATAATACGACAGCGCAGGGCGCGGGCATGGAGAGCCTTTTTCTCCGGCCCGCGCCCTTTTTCTGTGCACGCTGAATCAGCGTGCGCCGTGCGTCAAGAAATATGAATACATGTGGCGGATCGATGGCAGGGGCCTGCCGGAATGTGGCGGGATTGTGAAACTTTCCCTGCGCTGCAAGAAAACGGGCGTTCTTTCCGTCTTATGGATGAACAGGCTCAGGGTGCCGTTCTAAATCGCGCATTTTCCTCATATAAACATGCGAAGGAAAAAGTGGAGGCGATGCGCAGATGAACAAAAAGCGCCTCGGTCCGCTTGTCAGGCGGCACCTCCTGCCGGCGCTTGCGCTGGCGGCGGTGTGCGTCGCGTATGTATCCATGCGCGGCGCGCCCTCGCTGATGGCAGCG
>JALFHA010000391.1 GCA_022776785.1 Clostridiales bacterium
CTGGAGAGCTGGGCAAGGCCGTGCAGGTGGCCTATCTCGTGCCGTCGATGCCCTACCGCCGCTTGGAGCTGCTCGACGGGCTGTGGCTGTGCGGCGTGCGGAATTATCCCGAGCTGGGGCCGTTTGCCGATCGCTACAGCTTCAGCCTGAACGAGCTGTACAAGATGAAGGGCTGGGGGAGGGAAAGCGTGGAGCGCTATGTGACGGGGCTGTACCGGCGCTTTCAGCCGGAGGTCGTCGTCACGCACGACGTGAACGGCGAATACGGCCACGCTGTGCATCGCGCTGCGGCGGCTGCGGCGGCCCAGTGCGTGACCCTCGCGGCGGATGAGACGTATCAGGACAAGCGCCTCGCCTATACCGAGCCGTGGCAGGTCAAGAAGCTCTACCTGCACCTCTACGAGGAAAATGCGTTGCGCATGGACTGGCGAAAGCCGCTTGAGCGCTTTGGCGGACGCACGGCGTTTGACATGGCTGAGGCGGCCTTTGCCTGCCACATTTCCCAGCAGAAGACCGATTACAAGGTGGAGGATTCCGGCCCCTACGACAATGCCGTGTTCGGGCTGGCCTTCACAGCTGTAGGCGAGGACGTGGAGAAGAACGATTTCTTTGAGCACGTCGGGCAATAACGCACAGGGCGGCCAACCGGCTGCCCTGCTTTTGCAGGGGGGCATAGTCCGCAGTCCGTATAAAGCGCCGCCGCATGGTTCAGGCCATGCGGCGGCGTTTAATCAATTTCTTGCAAGCTCCTCGGGCGTGAAGCCGCGGCGCAGCCTTTTCCACAGCAGCGCGAAGATGACGCACAGCACACAGAAGGTCAGCGCCCATGAGACGGGGTAGGAGGCCATCAGGCATTGCATCGTCGGCACGGCGCGGAAGATGGTCATCACCCAGAGCACGCGGAACGCGCACGCGCCCAGCAGCGAGACGATCATCGGCAGCAGCGAATAGCCCACGCCGCGCAGCACGCCGGTCATCACGTCCATCACGCCGCAAAGGAAGTACGGGCCGCAGACGATGTAGATGCGCTCAAGCCCCGCGGCGACGACCTGCGCATCGGAGGAATACAGCCCCAGAAGCTGCCTGCCAAACACGCAGGAGAGCAGGCCGAGCGTCACGCCGAAGAGCAGCGCCCAAAGCAGGCAGACCTTCATCGACGCGAGGACGCGCGAGGGCTTGCGCGCGCCGATGTTCTGCCCGGCGAAGCAGGTGATGGCCTGCTGGAAGGTGTTCATCGCCTGATAGACGAAGTTGCCCACGTTCATCGCCGCCGCGTTGCCCGCGATGACGATGGAGCCGAAGCTGTTGACCGAGGACTGGATCACCACGTTGGACAGCGAAAACACGGAGCTCTGGATGCCCGCGGGCAGGCCGATGCGGATGATCTGCGCGAGCATATCGCGGTGGATGCGCAGGCGGCGGGGATGCAGGCGGGTGGGGCCGTCCATCGCCATCAGCGAGCGCACGACGAGCACGGCGGAGACCGCCTGGGAGATGATCGTTGCCAGCGCGACGCCCGCTACGCTCAGGTGCAGCAAGATGACGAAGATGAGGTTGAGCACGACGTTGACGACACCCGCGATGGTCAGGAAGTACAGCGGACGCTTCGTGTCGCCCACGGCGCGCAGCACGGCGGCGCAGAAGTTGTAGAGCATCTGCACGGGCATCCCGAGGAAGATGATGCGCACATACAGCTCCGCCAGACCGATGACGTCCGCCGGCGAGCCCATCAGCTCCAGCAGCGGGCGCGCGGCAGTGAAGCCCACGGCGCTGAGCAGCACGCCGCCGACGACGGCGAGCACCACTGCGGTGTGGACGGTCTGCGCAACGTGCACATCGTCCCGGGAGCCGGTAAAGCGCGCGACGAGCACGTTGACACCGACGGACAGGCCAATGAACAGGCTGATAATCATGTTGTTGAGCGAGCCGACGGAGCCGACGGCGGCGAGGGCCTCATTGCCCACAAATCGCCCGACGACGATGGTATCCGCGGCGTTGAAGAGAAGCTGGAGGATGCCCGAGAGCATGATGGGCAGGGAAAAGAGCAGCACCTTGCCGGCGAGCGGCCCCTCGGTCATATCCATCGTGCGCTGTGCAGAGGTCTTGAACATGAGCGGTCTCCTTGCTGATTCAGGGGGAAATGTGCGTCAAGCCGTATCATTATAGCACGCTTTCGGCAAAAGTTAAGGGCAGGGAAAAACTTTGTAAAGAATGAATAAAAACCTGCTAATGAAAATCAAGCCCTAAATTGAAAAAATAGAGATGATTTTCTAAAACCAAAAAGTGTATACTTAATAAGCCTCGATTTTTGAGAAATCAAGGCCGACTTTCGAGCCGGTGTCAAACCGGCTCTTTTAG
>JALFHA010000132.1 GCA_022776785.1 Clostridiales bacterium
AGAAATACTTTAATTGAAGAACAGTATCAAATCAGAGAGAAAGTTGAAATTCTTCCTGTATCCTCCTTGTCATAGGACAAAGGAGGATTTTTTTATGCGGAGAAAAACACAGAAAATCCGTCCGTCACGGGCGACTGGCCGGAGGGACGGACGATGAAAACCATCTATGTGCTGCTCAGCCGTTCAGGCACGGTGCTCTCCCGTCTGGTGCGCGCGGCGACGGGCGATGAATACACCCATGCGTCCATCGCCTTTGACGAGGAGCTTTCCACGCTGTGCAGCATGGCGCGCATTCATGCGGCGGCTCCGCTGCCCGCCGCACTGGTGCGTGAGCGCCCGGATGCGGGCTACTACGGCGGGCATCCGAACGTAGCCTGCGCGCTGGTTGCCGTGCGCGTGCCGGATGCGGGCTATGCGCTTGCGCGCGGCCGGCTGGAGGCGATGCTTGCAAGACAGGCGCAGACGGGGAACCGTGCGTATCGCTACAGCCTGCTGGGGCTGCTGGCCTGCCGCGCGGGCAGGGAATGGACGCGCCCGGGACGGTACTTCTGCTCGCAGCTCGTCGCTCAGCTGCTGCTGTGCGCGGGAGCGGAGCTGCCCAAGCCGCCGTCGCTGATGCGCCCGCAGGATTTGGCCGCTGTGCCCGGGGCCGTATGCGTCTGGCGCGGGACGATGGGCGCGCTTCGGGGCTTGACATGCGTGCCTGCTGGAAGTATGATGGGCGGGAAAACCACCGCTGCAAGCACAGGGAGAAGCACATGCTCTGCAAAACCTATCCGCTCGGCACGCTCGAGCCCTACAAATACGTCGTCATCCTCTCGCAGGTCCGGGGAAAAATCCTGCTCAGCCGCCACAGGCAGCGCATGACATGGGAGACGCAGGGCGGGCACATCGAGCCGGGCGAGAGCTGCGAGCAGGCCGCACGACGGGAGCTGTTTGAGGAGAGCGGCGCGCGCCGCTATGCGCTTCGCCCGCTGTGCGATTACCGCGCGTGGGACGAGCAGACCGGTGAGGGCGCAAACGGGCAGGTGTTTGCCGCGCGCATCGCGGAGCTGGGGCAGATGCCCGAAAGCGAGATGGCCGAGACGCGCTGCTTTGACGCGCTGCCGGAAAACATGACCTATCCGGCGATCACGCCGGTGCTCTTTGAGCGGCTGTGGGCAGATGAGCGGGAGGAGGCTGTCCTGATGGGCACGACGAACCCGGCGAAGGTGCGCTACTTTGAAACGCTGCTTTGCGGGCTGGGGCTGCGATTTACGACGCCGGACGCGTTGGGTATTGCGGAGGAGCCGCCGGAGACAGGCTGCACGCCTGAGGAGAACGCGCGCATCAAGGCGGCGCTGTACGGGCAGTACGCCCGGCGGGCGGTGTGCGCGGATTCCGGGCTGTATTTCGACGCGCTGGCGCTGGATGATGCGCGCCAGCCGGGGCTGAACATCCGAACGCCCGGCGGCTGCGCGCGCCTTGACGACGGGCAGATGATTGAGCACTATGCGGCGCTGGCCGGGGAGCTCGGAGGGCGCGCGCTGGCGTATTACCTGGACGGTGTGGCGGTATGCGCGGACGGAAGGGTGAGCGGCTTTTCAGCGACGCGGGAGGAGGCGAGGGCGAGCGGCTTCCTGCTGACGGACGAGGCGGACGCGCGGCGCGTGCCGGGCTGGCCGCTTGACAGCCTCTCCCGCAGGCTGGACGGTACCTCCTTCCTCGATGCGGCGAGGGAGAGCAGCGAGGATATCCGCGCGCCGTACAGGGCGCGGCTGCGGGCGTTTCTGGAAGAAGCGCTTCGCTGAGGGATGTTTGATGCTGCGCCCGTATAGCATACTGTTCTCAGATAAAAACGAGCTATAGCGCGAAGCGAAGAAGGGAGTTTGAGGGATGAAATCCCTCAAGCAGGTTTGGAATCGTAGCCTGCCGCCGCCTGTGGCGGAAACAGGCAGGCGGAGATTGAAAACCGCGAGGAGCGCTATGCGCGACTATGCGAGTTTCCCGGATCGGCAGCCCAACGTATCCCATTGATAAAGCGTTTTTGCAAAGTAGTCAGGGAGCGAAGCGAGGCCTGACGGTGAGTTCTTGACGAACTAACGAGAAAACCGCAAGAAATACTTTAATTGAAGATCAGTATCAGTTTGAATTGATACTATTCTTCGATTAAAGCATTACCTTCCGGAGTTATTACCTGATTAGAATAAGCTCACCGTCTGGTATCGCTTCGCTCCCTGACTGCTTTTGCATCATTTGCTTTGCAATAGGGATGCGTTGGGCTGCCGCCCAAACC
>JALFHA010000146.1 GCA_022776785.1 Clostridiales bacterium
GTGGAGGAGGCGCCGATGACGAGCTTGGTGGCGGCGCTGGCCGTGCCGAGGACGGCGACGAGCGCGAGGGTGAGAACGAGCGCAAGAATCTTCTTCATAGTGGTTTCTCCTTTTTCTTTAATTGGTCGATTATAGATGAAGCACGAGGCTTTATCGTCTTGGGAAGCGGGCGGTCACTCGCGGATGCGCTTGTCCGTCTTGCGGGAGATGTACATGCCCACGATCTGGATGATCTGCATCAGGATGATGAGCAACACGACGGTGACGATGAGCACGTCTGTCTGGTAGCGGTTGTAGCCGTAGCTGATGGCAATCTGGCCCAGGCCGCCGCCGCCGATGGCGCCGGACATGGCGCTGTAGCCGAGGATGGTGCCCGAGGAGATCGTCGCGCCGACGATGAGCGAGGTCTTCGCCTCCGGGATGAGCACCTTGAAAATGATGGTGGGAATCGACGCGCCCATCGACTGCGCCGCCTCGATGACGCCGGGGTCAACCTCCAGCAGCGAGGATTCGATCATGCGGGCGACGTAGGGCGCCGCCGCGATGACCAGCGGAACGATGGTGGCCGTCGAGCCGTAGGCCTTGCCCGCGATGAGGCGGGTGAGCGGGATGACGAGGATCATCAGAATCAGGAAGGGAATCGAGCGGAAGATGTTCACCACCGCGTCGAGCACGCGGTAGACGAGGGGCTTGGGCGACAGGCCGCTCGGCGCGGTGAGCACCAGCAGAATCGCCAGCGGGAAGCCCAGCAGGTACGCAAACAGCGTGGAAATCGAGGTCATGTACAGCGTGTCCTTCACGCCGCCGAGCATCAGGGGAATCATCTTCTCAATGGGCATGGCTGGCGTCCTCCTCCTCCACGCGCAGGTTGCGCGTCTTCAAGTAGTAGATGACCTTCTCCTGCTGGAGCCTGTCCTCGGGAAGCTGGAGGATCATGTAGCCGTAGGCCTTGCCGCCGACGTCGCGGGTGTCCGCGTAGAGGATGTTCACCTGAACGTGGCATTGCATCACCAGATCAGCGATGATGGGCTCGTTGGAGGTGTTGCCCTCGAACACGATGCGGATGAGCCGCTCGCCGAGCGTGCCGCTGTCCGCGCCGATGGTGCGGAAGATGAGCTTCTTCGCCGCGACGCTCTTGGGCTGGCTGAACACCGATTCCACCGTGCCCGACTCGGCCAGCAGGCCGTCGTCGATGATGGCGACGTGGGTGCAAATGCTCTCGACCACACTCATCTCATGGGTGATGATGACGATGGTGATGCCCAGCTTGCGGTTGATGTCGCGCAGCAGGTTGAGGATGGAGGTCGTCGTCGTGGGGTCGAGCGCGCTGGTCGCCTCGTCGCACAGGATGATCTTCGGGTTGGTGGACAGCGCCCGCGCGATGGCGACGCGCTGCTGCTGGCCGCCGGAGAGCTGGCTGGGATAGTTGTGCTGGCGCTCGGTCAGGCCGACGATTTCCAGCAGTTCGTCGATTCGCTTGTCAATCTGCGCTCGCTTCATGCCGGCGATCTCCATCGCGAAGGCGATGTTGCCGCGCACGTCGCGCTGCTGGAGCAGGTTGAAGTGCTGGAAGATCATGGAAACCTGCTGGCGGAGCTGGCGCAGCTCCTTGCCCGAGAGGGCGGCTAGATCCTTGCCGTCGATGACGACGGAGCCGGAGGTGGGCCGTTCCAGAAAGTTGATGCAGCGCACGAGCGTCGATTTGCCCGCGCCCGACATGCCGATGATGCCGTAGATGTCCCCCTGATTGATGCTCAGGCTGACGTCGCGCAGGGCTTCGACGGTCTGCGTCTTGCCCTTGAAGGTCTTGGTGAGGTGTTTGAGTTCGATGAGCGGCACGATGCGCCTCTCCTTTCGTGTTGTGATACCGGTATCAGCCGCCGTCCCCGGCGACAGGACACATTATAACCGAAGATGCGCTCATAGGCAAACATGGATAATTGATGGTCGGCCATAGTGAAAAACTATGAAAAAGCTTGATGCATGGGGAATCCGGTGGTATAATAGACCGGAAATCGCCTTTGGGGAGGACTGCGCATGACGCTCCAGCAGCTCAAATATGTGACCGAGGTCGCGGACCGCGGCTCGATTACCGAGGCGGCGAAGTCGCTGTTCA
Organism: Clostridiales bacterium; assembly: GCA_022776785.1. Lineage (GTDB taxonomy): Bacteria > Bacillota > Clostridia > Christensenellales > Aristaeellaceae > Ventricola. The sequence continues at coordinate 2,117 of JALFHA010000146.1, forward strand.
TCGCCCAGCCCAGCCTTTCCGCCGCCATTCATGAGCTGGAGGAGGAAATCGGCGTGACGCTCTTTCTGCGCAGCAACCGCGGCGTGCTCATCACGCCCGAGGGAGCGGAGTTCCTCGGCTATGCGCGGCAGGTGGTGCAGCAGGCCGCGCTCATCGAGGACAAGTACATCGCCCATTCCGCGCTCAGGCAGCGCTTCTGCATCTCCACGCAGCACTATTCCTTCACGGCCGGCGCGTTCGTCGAGCTGGTGCGCGCGCAGGGCGGCGAGGCCTACGAGTTCATCCTTCGCGAGGGCAAGACCTACGACACCATCAACGACGTGCGCACGCTGCGCAGCGAGATGGGCGTCATCTACATGTGCCGCTTCAACGAGGCGGTCATCTCCAAGATGCTGCGGGAGGCGAACCTCATCTTTTCCGAGCTGCTTGCGGCGAAGCCGCACATCTTCGTCGGGCGCAACAATCCGCTTGCGGCCAAGGAGCGCGTGACGCTCGAGGATCTTACGCCGCTGCCCTGCCTGACCTACGAGCAGGGCGACCAGAACGCCTTCTACTTCGCCGAGGAAATCCTCTCCACGCTTAACCACGAGAAGAGCATCAAGGTCACGGACAAGAGCACCATCGTCGACCTGATGGTCGGCACGGACGGCTACACCATCTCCTCGGGCATCTGCCCGTCGTATCTGCGCGGCGACGAGATCATCTCCATCCCGCTGGAGGTGGATGAGCTCATCCGCATCGGCGTGATTACCCACAGGGACTACCGCCCCACGAAGCTGGGGCAGATGTATCTGGACATCCTGCACCGCGTCGTCGGCGGTCTGAAGGGGGATTGAGCATGGCGCAAAACAAGCGGGTGCGCATCGCGGACATCGCGGCCGAGCTGGGGCTGAGCACGGCCACCGTCTCCAACGTGCTGCACGGCAAGACGGACAAGGTCTCCAAGGAGACGGCCCGCCGCGTGATGGCGCTGGTCGAGGCGCGCGAGTACATCCCCAGCATGGCGGGCATCCTGCTGGCGCAGAACGACGCGCCGATCATCGGCGTGGTCATCAACGACCACGAGAAGTACGAGGCGCACGCGCTGGAGGATGTGTTCATCGCGTCCTCGCTGCAATGCCTGTGCGCGCAGATCGAGGCGCGCGGGCGGTTCATGATGGTCAAGCGCTCCAAGTCGCCGGGGGAGATCATCCGCTTTGCGTCCATGTGGAACATGGAGGGGCTGGTGCTCATCGGCTACTGCGATCAGGACTACGAGGAGCTGCGCAGCCAGATGCGCGTGCCGTTCGTCATCTACGACGGCTATGTCAAGCGCGGCGAGCGGCTGTGCAACGTGTCCATCGACCACTACGACGGTGGGCGGCAGGTCGGCGCGTACTTCCGGCGGCAGGGGCATGAGCATGTGCTCTGCGTCGCGGACAACTTCGAGTGCATGGACAAGGAGCGCTGGGAGGGCTTCCGCAGCGGCTTCGGCGAGGGCGCGGAGTTCTGGCGGATGCCCATGCAGCACGAGGAGCGCGCCCGCTTCTGGGAGGAGCGCTTTGAGCGCCTGATGGACTTCACGGCGGTCTTTGCCGTGTCGGACGACTACGCGGTGGAGCTGCTGCGCTTCCTCGCGCTGCACGGCGTGAGCGTGCCGGGACAGATGGCTGTCGCCGGGTTTGACGACGCGCCCATCTGCCGCAAGGTTTTTCCGTCGCTGACGACCGTGCGGCAGGACGGTGAGCTGCGCGCGCAGGTGGCGATGGAAAAGCTGATGGCGCTGGTCGCCGGTGAGCCGACGGAGAACCGCGTCGTGCTGCCCGTGGCGCTCATCGAGCGGGAGAGCACGGCGCTGCCGCAAAGGGTCAAATAGAATGAAGCAAGCGTTGCTCCGTGCGCCAAACTGCGGGGAGTACTGCCAGTATGCGCGGCAGCTTGCGCCGAAATCACAGAGTGTGAATAGCGCTGTTGCTTTACGGTTTGTTTCCTGGTCAGCCGACCAATTTGCCGTTTCCTTTCTAAATTTCGATTTAGCAATTTTGAAAATATTCTTTATAGGAGGCGTCTATGGGAAGTAACTTCGCAAGCATTCATATTTTTGATCCTTCTTTGTCAGTCGATCAACGAGCTTTTTCGGAAGATTACCTTAACAAACTGCACGACGTCAATCTTGAATACCAAAAAAGAATCCAAATGTATTGCAACAATCCTTCTATTTTCGGCATTTGTTCAGAAAATAACCTGACAGAAAGTGTTCGTGAGAGTCTAAAGAGGGAATTATTATTGCAGCGAAATGCCGTATGCTTCAAAAGGCAAAACGGTTTTTTGTCTTCATTTGACGATAGCTTTACTTTCGAAACAATTGAAAAGGCTGCAAGAGATATTTCAGGTCTTATAAGCAGTCCTCTTCTCTATGCTTCAACATATGACGATGATATATTTTTAGCCGGGGTTTATGTATGTGAAAAATGTCTTACACAGCATGTCGCTGGCAATCTACACTGTTTGAAAGAATATGGACTGCAACGTATCAATGCCGATCCTAATGTGTTGTGCAATTGCTTTGATGTGCAGAATAGAGCATCTATAGAAAGATTCTGCAAACAACGCAGTGCGCAGAAAAGCCAATCGACATTAGAAATCGCATTGGAAATTTGCTTGGATGATTAGTTGCTTGCCAGATAAAAGCAAAAGAGACTTTGGGAAAACGAACAATATCCTAAAAACTGCACAATACTCTACTGTTATAGATTGGAAACCTTAAAACTGCGACAGGAAGATGTTCCATATCAGTAGAGCATGTACAAATTCGCAGAACGTAGATGAAATGTTCTGGTAAAACACATTCCAACTCTTCATGGGGGCTGCTGCAGAATTTTTCGTTTCTGCAACAGCCCCTTTTTCGTATTCACCGGAGAGATATTGTATATTTCGTCCAAGCTTACTGGAATAACCTTGGAATGCGTTACGCGTTTAACTTTTGAAAAACAAGCCTGCTTTGCCTATAATGGAGGTATCGACAACAATACCCCAAAGCAAGGGAGGAATCTCCATGAGCGCGCAGATTCAGACAAGGACGTCCTTCGGACGCGCGGCGGCGGGCATCGCCATCCCCGCGGCGCTGCAATCGATGTTTCAGGCGTCGTTCAGCGCCATCGACCAGCTGATGATCGGCCAGCTCGGCAGCGTCAGCGTGGCCGGGGTCGGCCTGGCGGGCAAGCTCGCCTCGGCATCCTCGGTGGTCGTGGCGGCGGTGGCCGGGGTGGCCGGGGTGATGATGGCGCAGGCGCTGGGACAGGATGACCGCCCGCAGGCGCGGCGCGGCTTTTTCCTGAATCTGGCTGTGGCGCTGGCGCTGGCCGGAGTGTTCACGATCATCAGCGCGCTGTGGCCCGCGGGCGTCATGCGCCTGTACACGGACGACGCGCGGACGGTCACGGCGGCGGCGGCCTATCTGCGCGTGCTGTCGCTGTCGTTCCTGCCGTCGGCGGGCATGGCGATGCTCGCGGCGCTGCTGCGCTGCATGGAGCTGGCGTCCCTGCCGCTGCTGGCGAGCGCGGCGGCGGCACTGCTCAATACCGCTCTGAATTGGGTGCTGATCTTCGGGCGCCTCGGCGCGCCTGCAATGGGTGCGGTCGGCGCGGCTGTGGCGACGGTAATTTCCCAGGTTGCGGGCATGGCGCTGATGCTCGTGCTGCTGCTGCGCCGCAGGAGCACCATCGCCGGCGGCGCGCATACGGGCGCGCGCGTGAGCGGCGGAGCGTATGCGCGGATTCTGCTGCCCGCGCTGGCGTGCGAGGGCCTGTGGACGCTGGGAGAAAACGCCTACGCGGCGATCTACGGTCATCTGGGCACGGCGGCGTGCGCGGCGATGACGCTGACCGGGCCCGTGCAGAACATGGCTATCGGCGCGCTGTGCGGCCTGTCGCAGGCGGCGGCCATCCTCGTGGGCAAGCGGCTGGGCGCAGGCGACGACGACGGCGCGGCGGACGCGGCAAAGCGGCTGCTGCGCGCCGGGCTGCTGGGCGCGCTGGCGGTCAGCGGCCTGATCCTTCTGGGGCGGGGCGCATACGCGTCGCTGATGCAGGTCGAGCCGCAGGTGCGGGAGACGACGGTGCGCCTGCTGGCCGTCTATGCGCTCGTGATGCCCGTCAAGGTGCTCAACATGATTCTCGGCAGCGGCGTGCTGCGCAGCGGCGGGCGCACGGAGCTGGTGATGGTGATCGATATCGTGGGCACATGGGGCTTCGGCGTGCCGCTGGGGCTGCTCGGCGCATTCTGGCTCAGGCTGCCGATTCCCGCGGTTTACGCGCTGCTGTCGCTGGAGGAGTGCGTGCGGCTGGCGATGGGGCTGTTCGTCTTCAGGCGGGGGACGTGGAGACACAGGCTCGCCGGGCAGAAGGAATCCGCGAAGGAGCGCTGACCCTGTTATTTGGCACCCTTGAGCAGCTCGTCGGATAGGCGGAGAATTTCGGGGGCGAGCTTCCTGCGCTCCCTTTTGGTGATGTGCTGATAGACCGGATAGCTCAGGCTGATCCCCGCGATGCCGGCCAGACCGACGGCAATGCCCATGACGAAATACCGGGTGTACACCATCGTCAGCACCATGCCGATGCCCAGCAGCAGGGTGCTGACCGAGCCCATCACGATGGCGGCGACGGTTCCCGGGCGTTCCGCGCGCTTGTCGAGGCGATGAAGCTGCTCGAGCCTGTTTTCCTCGGGAGGGAGATACTTCTTGCGGATCTGCTCGATCTCCCTGTTCTGCTTCGCGGAATAGGTGTAGGTAAAATCCGTCGCTTTGGCGTCAGGCTGATCCTGCGGCAGACGGGCCTCTTTTTCGAGGGGTTGAGTGCTGTTCATGAAAGACCTCCTGTTTCGGGTTGCTCCTGAAGGCTGCGCAGGCTCCGGCTGCCTGTGCGCACCATCATCACGGCCATCAGAAGGATGGCCGCGCAGACGGCCGTGCCGGAGGCGGCGTTGGCAATCAGGCGAAACGCCGGCTTCTCCGTGCCAAAGGCGGAGAGCAGCGCGGTTTGCAGGGAAAAGACGGAGACGATGGCCGTCGCCAGATTCAGGCAG
>JALFHA010000179.1 GCA_022776785.1 Clostridiales bacterium
CCGCTGGTTACCGTTGGTTACCTTTTTCCGCTCATAGAGAGCGCCATGCAGCTATCCCCGTTCACTCTGCAAATGAGGTGATACCATGACTCTGTTTCTCTCCTATCTCATCAACGGCATCAGCCTTGGCAGTGTCTATGCCATCATCGCTCTGGGCTACACGATGGTCTACGGCATCGCCAAGATGCTCAACTTCGCGCACGGCGACGTCATCATGATCGGCGCGTACATCTGCTTCTGTGCCTCCCAGTACATGGGGCTGCCCGCTATCGTCTCCATCCTGATGGCGATGGTCGTGTGCACGGCGCTGGGCGTCGTCATCGAGGGACTGGCCTACAAGCCGCTGCGTCAGGCACCGTCGCTGGCCGTGCTCATCACCGCCATCGGCATGTCCTACTTCCTGCAGAATATCGCGCTGCTCATCTGGGGCACCAACCCCAAGAGCTTCCCGTCGATGGTGAATTTCGGCTCCATTTCCCTGTTGGGCGGCAAGCTGCTCATCAGCAGCGAGACGATCGTCACCATCCTTGCGAATATCGTCATCATGATCGCGCTGACGCAGTTCACTGGCAAGACCAAGATTGGCAAGGCCATGCGCGCCGTCTCCGAGGACAAGGGCGCGGCGGAGCTGATGGGCATCAACGTCAACGCCACCATCTCCATGACCTTCGCCATCGGCTCCGCGCTGGCGGCCATCGCGGGCGTGCTGCTCTGCTCCGCCTACCCCACCCTCCAGCCGACGACCGGCTCTATGCCGGGCATCAAGGCCTTTACGGCTGCCGTCTTTGGCGGCATCGGCTCCATCCCGGGCGCGATGATCGGCGGCATCCTGCTGGGCGTCATCGAGATTCTCGGCAAGGCCTACGTCTCCACCGAGCTGGGCGACGCCTTCGTTTTCGCCGTGCTCATCGTCGTGCTGCTTGTCAAGCCCTCCGGCCTGCTGGGCAAGACGGTCCGCGAGAAAGTGTGAGGTGCTACGCATGAAAAAACTGGGCAAAAAGACGCGCTCCAACCTGATTACCTATCTCATCGTCATCGTCGCGTTCCTCGTGTGCCAGCTCGCACAGTCCGGGCTGATTGACGGCTTCAAGATGTCGCGCTCGCTGCGCGGCCAGCTCATCCCCATCTGTGTGTACATCGTCATGGCCGTCTCGCTGAACCTGACGGTCGGCATCTCCGGCGAGCTGAGCCTCGGCCACGCGGGCTTCATGAGCGTGGGCGCGTTCTCCGGCATCGTCATGGCGACGTGGCTTTCCGAGGGCATGGGCGTGCAGAGCGAGCTCGCGTGCCTGCTGGCGGCTATCGTCTTCGGCGGCTTCGTCGCCGGACTTGCGGGCGTGCTTATCGGCATCCCTGTGCTGCGCCTGCGCGGCGACTATCTGGCCATCGTCACGCTGGCCTTCGGCGAAATCATCCGCAACGTGCTCAACTGTCTGTACATCTCCATTGACGGCAGGGCCGTGCGTATCGCCTTCAACAACCCGAACGTCCCCGGGCGTATGCTCGTCAACGGCCCCGCGGGCGCGACGGGCGTCACCAAGATCTCCACGTTCGTCGTGGGCTTCGTGCTGGTGCTCTTCACGCTCTTCGTCGTGCTCAACCTGATCGACAGCCGCTCCGGCCGCGCGATCATGGCTATCCGCGACAGCCGCATCGCCGCCGAGTCCGTGGGCCTGAACATCACCAAGTACAAGATGATGGCCTTCGTCACCTCCGCCGTTCTGGCGGGTATGGCGGGCGCGCTCTTCGGCCTCAACTATTCGACTGTCACCGCCTCCAAGTTCAAGTTTGATACCTCCATCCTCGTGCTGGTCTTCGTCGTTCTCGGTGGCATCGGCAACATCCGCGGCTCGGTCATCTCGGCCACGCTGCTGACGATCCTGCCGGAGCTGCTGCGCGCGTTCTCCACCTACCGGATGCTCATCTACGCCATCGTGCTGATCCTTGTCATGCTGGCGACCAACAACCCGAAGCTGCGCAGCGGCGTGGATATGCTCACCGCCAGACTCCGCCGCTCCAAAGCACAAGCCCCTGCAAAGGAAGGTGACAAGGCATGACCCAGAAGAAGCCGAGAAGCGCCACCCGCATGGTGCCCGCGCCGAGCCACGGCATTATCCCCGAGCGCGACCTGAATTCCCAGCCCGTGCTGGAAGCCCGCAATCTGGGCATTGACTTCGGCGGCCTGCACGCCGTCGAGGACTTCAACCTCATCATCGGCAGAACGGAAATTGCCGGCCTGATCGGCCCCAACGGCGCGGGCAAGACCACCGTCTTCAACCTGCTCACCAAGGTCTATCAGCCGACGATGGGCACCATCCTGCTCAACGGCCGCGACACCGCCGGCATGAACACCATGCAGGCCAACAAGCTGGGCATTGCCCGCACATTCCAGAACATCCGTCTCTTTGGCAACATGTCCGTCGAGGACAACGTGCGCATCGGCCTGCACAATCAGGTGCGCTACGGCATGTTCTCCGGCATCTTCCGCCTGCCGGGCTACTGGAGCGGCGAGCGTCAGATGCACGAGCGCGCGCTCGACCTGCTCTCCATCTTCGACATGCAGGATCTCGCCAATCACCAGGCGGGCTCCCTCCCCTACGGCGCGCAGCGCCGTCTGGAGATCGTCCGCGCGCTGGCGACCAATCCCTCACTGCTGCTGCTCGACGAGCCCGCCGCGGGCATGAACCCGCACGAGACCGAGGAGCTGATGGAGAACATCACCAAGATCCGCGACAAGTTCCACATCGCCATCCTGCTCATCGAGCACGACATGAACCTTGTCATGGGCATCTGCGAGGGCATCTGCGTGCTCAACTACGGGCGCATCATCGCCAAGGGCACGGCGGAGGAGATTCAGAACAATCCCGTCGTCATCGAAGCCTATCTGGGCAAGCGGAAGGAGGCGTGAGCATGAGTATGCTGAAAGTCGAGGATCTGCACGTCTACTACGGCAGCATCCACGCCATCAAGGGCGTTTCCTTCGAGGTCAACGAGCGCGAGATCGTCACGCTCATCGGCGCGAACGGCGCAGGCAAATCGACGACGCTGAACACCGTCGCGGGCCTGCTCAAGGCGCGCAGCGGCTCCATCACCTTCGAGGGCAAGAGCCTGACGAACTTCCCCGCCAGCAAGATCGTCTCGCTGGGCATGGCGCTGTGCCCGGAGGGTCGCCGCGTGTTCCAGCAGATGACCG
>JALFHA010000196.1 GCA_022776785.1 Clostridiales bacterium
TCGCTCCCTGACTACTTTGCAAAAACGCTTAATCAATGAGGAACGTTGGGCTGCCGCCCAAACCTGCTTGAGGGATTTCATCCCTCAAACTCCCTTCATCGCTTCGCGCTATAGCTCGTTTTTATCTAGGATTAGTATAAAGCTTTAACCTCCACCGGCTGAGCCGGTGGTTGCACTTTTGGGCAAAGCCAAAGGAATCCGGGCGCATCGCTCTGCGCGCCCGGATTCCTTGCTGTTTTTCTGTTTTCTGCCATGCGGAAACAAGGCGGCGTTATTCCTCGCCCTCGTCCTCGCCGTCTTCGCTGTCCTCTGTGAAGCGCGTGCGCACGACCTGAATGAGCTTATCCATCAGCTCCTCGTCGGGCGGCACGAATTCCTCCATCTCCTCGCCGTTTTCATCGGTGAAGGCGTTGATCTTCATGATATATACCGGGTCGTCATCGGGGTCATCGTCGGCAGGATTCTCCTTCGCGTCGCACAGCGCGGCAAATTCCTCGCCATTGTAGAAGAAGTAGTCCATCACCTCAAGCAGCAGCGTGTTGCCCGCGTCGTCGGTAAACTCCACCACGTCGCGCTCGTCCATCTCCTCGGGCGTCATCGATATAACCTCCTGTCCGCATGATATGTCATGCCGCATTATTATACCCGCTTGCAGGGAAAAAAGCAAGGGGCAGCGAGTGACCTCACGCTACATGCCCATCTTCGCCATCAGGCGCTCCATGACCTTCACGGCGGTCATGAGCATATCCTCCCGGCCGAGCTTGGGGTCGCGCAGCGTCAGCGTCACGGGCAGCGCCGCGTTGAGCGTCACACGCGGATCGAACTTGAGCAGCGCCTTGAACAGCTTCTCGCCGTCGAGCTGCGCATTGGCGGCAAAGCGCATATCCAGCCGCCCGTCGAGCTGATTGACGCGCTCGATGCCCATGCGCGTGCACATCGCCTTGAGATAGGCCACGGCCACGAGATTCGCCACGCACGGCGGCTCGTCGCCAAAGCGGTCGATGAGCTCCTCCTCCACATCGTCGCGCTGCTCCGCCGTCGTGATGGAGGCGATGCGCTTGTAGACCTCCAGGCGCTGCTTGTCGCCGGTCACATAGTCTGCGGGCAGGTAGGCGTTGACGTGCACATCCATGCGCGTCTCCACGTCGCGGTTGGGCTCCGGCGCCTTGCCCTGCGCCTCGAGCACGGCCTCCTCCAGCAGCTTGCAGTAGAGGTCGTAGCCGATGTTCGCCAGATGGCCGCTCTGCTGCGGGCCGAGCAGGTTGCCCGCGCCGCGCAGCTCGAGGTCGCGCATGGCGATGCGGAAGCCTGAGCCGAACTCCGTGAACTCGCGGATGGCGTCCAGTCGCTTCTGCGCCGTCTCGGAGAGCACCTTCCCCGGACGCACGGTGAAGTACGCATAGGCCAGCCGGTTGGAGCGGCCCACGCGCCCGCGCGTCTGGTAGAGCTGGGAGAGGCCGAAGTGATCCGCGTCGTAGACGATGAGCGTGTTCGCCATCGGGATGTCCAAGCCGCTCTCGATGATCGTCGTGCACAGCAGCACGTCGTACTTCTGCTGGCTGAAGTCGAGCATCACGTCCTCCAGCGCGTTCTCGCGCATCTGGCCGTGGGCGATGGCGATGCGCGCCTCCGGCACGAGCTTGGCGAGCTGCCTGTAGCACAGGTCGATGGAGCCGACGCGGTTGTACAGGAAGAACACCTGCCCGCCGCGGCCCAGCTCGCGCAGAATCGCGTCGCGGATGACGCTGTCCTGATACTCCATCACATAAGTCTGCACGGGGTAGCGCGCCTGAGGCGGCGTCTCCAGCAGGCTCATGTCGCGGATGCCGACCATGGACATGTGCAGCGTGCGCGGTATCGGCGTGGCCGACATGGTGAGCACGTCGATGGTCTTTTTGAGGTTCTTGATCGTCTCCTTGTGCCCGACGCCGAAGCGCTGCTCCTCGTCAACGATGAGCAGCCCCAGATCCTTGAACTGCACATCCTTCGCCAGCAGGCGGTGCGTGCCCACGATCAGGTCGATCTCGCCGCTTTTGAGTCTGCGCAGCGTCTCCTTCTGCTCCTTGGGCGTGGAGAAGCGGCTGAGCACATCGACGTGAATCGGAAAGCCCTCGAAGCGGCGCAGCACCGTGCCGTAGTGCTGCTGGGCGAGGATGGTCGTCGGCGCGAGAATCGCCACCTGCTTGCCGTCCATCACAGCCTTGAACGCCGCGCGCAGGGCGACCTCCGTCTTGCCGTAGCCCACGTCGCCGCAGAGCAGGCGGTCCATGGGGATTTCGCTCTCCATGTCATGCTTGATCTCCTCGGTCGCCTGAAGCTGGTCGGGCGTCTCCTCGTAGGGAAAATTCTCCTCAAACTCCTGCTGCCACGGCGTATCCGGCGCAAAGGCGTGGCCTCTGTTGCGCTGCCGCTCGGCGTAGAGCGCCACCAGATCGAACGCCAGCGCCTTGAGGCTGTCGCGCACCTTGGTCTTCTGCTTTTCCCAGTCCTTGCCGCCGAGGTTGGAGAGCTTGGGCGCCGCGCCCTCGCCGCCGCCAATGTACTTCTGGATGCGGTCGAGGTGGTCCACCGGGATGTACAGCTTGTCGCTGCCCTGATACTGCACCAGCAGGTAATCGCGCGACGCGCCCTCGCTCGTCAGGCGCTTCATGCCCTGATAGATGCCGATGCCGTGCGTCTCGTGCACGACGTAGTCGCCCACGGTCAGGTCGGTGAAGGAGGCGATCTTGCTACCCTTCTTCTCCGCGCGCTTTGTCTTGCTGTTTTTTGTGCCGTACACGTCGCCGCAGGCGATCACCATCACCTTCGCTGCCGGGTACTGGAAGCCGCCGGAGAGCGTCAGCGGATAGATGCGGCACTCGCCCGGCTCGGGCGCTCGCGCGCCCAGCTCATCGACGCTCGCGCGGATGCCCTCGTCATCGAGCGACTGCCGCAGGCGCTCGCCGCGCGCCGAGCCGCCGGAGAGCACCAGCACCCGCCAGCCCTGCGCCAGGCAGCGGCTCACGTCGTCGCACAGCTCCTTTGTGCGCCCGCCGTAGCTGCCCGCGCCCATGCCGCCCATCTGTGCAAGCAGCGTGGGGCGCAGCTCCTTCACCGGCCGCAGGATGGTCGTCATCGCCATCAGGGTGTGCGCGCGCAGCGCGTCCACCGTCTGCGCGCGGGTGAGCATCAGGCCATTCTGCTCGCGCATGGCCTCGCCGCGCTCGAGCGCAGCGGTCAGCGCCTGCTCAAACTCGCCCTCGCGGCTGTCCATGCGCGCAAAGAGCGCCTCCGGCTCATCGAGCACGACGATGGGGCGGTTCATATAGTCGGCGATGGTCTCCGTCTGCGGGTAGAGCAGGTGGATGAACTTCTCGAGCAGCCGACTGCTCACGCCGCCGCGGAGCTGCTCCACGGCGCTATTTACGCCCTCGGCGAAGCGCTCCGCCGTGCGCCCGCCGCCCGTGAATGCGCCGGGGACGACGATCTCCCCCTCCTCAAGCGGCAGCGCGGAGAGCGAGCTGTCCCCCTCCTGCTGCGCTCCACCGCTGAACGCCTCGCGCTGACGGCGCAACGCGTCCGTGAGCCGTTTGGCGAGCGCCTCGCGTCCCTCATCGGGCACGGGCGCCTCGCTCGCCGGGGGAATCACCACATCGCGCAGGTTCTGCTGGGAGCGCTGGCTCATCACGTCGAACGAGCGGATGGAATCCACCTCGTCGTCAAAGAACTCCACGCGCACGGCGCTGAGCGCATCCGCCGGGTAAATATCCACAATGCCGCCGCGCACGGAGAATTGCCCGCGGCCCTCGACCATGTACTCGCGCGTGTAGCCCGCGGAAAGCAGGCGCGCGCAGAGCGCGTCCAGATCGATCCTGTCCCCGACGCTCAGGCGCAGCGTGTGCGCCGCAAACTCGGCGCGCGGCATCAGCCTGTGCATCAGCGCATCCGCCGGGGCCACGACGGCGCGCAGCTCGCCGGTAATCAGCTTTTGAAGCGTCTCGATGCGCCGGCAGGCCGCCTCGCGGCTGGCCGCCACCTCCTGATAGAAGGTGATCTCACGCGCGGGGAACAGGCTCACCGCGCCGCCGAGCATCGCGGAGACGTCCTCCATCGCCGCCGCGGCGGCGCGTTCGCTGTCGCACAGCAGCAGCAGGGGCCGCCCCGTCTCCTGTGCCAGCGCGCAGGCGAGATGCAGCTTCTGCGCGCCCGCCAGCCCGGAGGCCGCGATCACCGCGCCGGGCTTTTTTGCCTCCGCGACCACTTGGGAAAAGGGCTCAAGGCCCCGCATCACATCAAACAGAAAATGCGTCTGCATCGCTCACCTCGGCGCGTTCGCCGTGCGCATGGCGCTGTCAAAGCCATGGCGCACCCAGTCCTCAACCGTCTGTGCCGCCCGCAGGAACGCCTCAAACTGCGTCTCCCGCTCCTCCTTCGTCGCATAGGAGGAGAGCACCCAGTCCGCCAGCTCCCAGCCCTCGGGTCTGCCGCCTACGCCCACGCGCAAGCGCGGGAAGTCCTGACGCCCGAGCAGGCCGATGATCGAGCGCATTCCGTTGTGCGTGCCCGCGCTGCCGCTCGCGCGCAGGCGCACCTTGCCCAGCGGCAGGTCGATGTCGTCATAGACGACCATCAGGTCTGCCATATCCGGCTTGTAGAAGGACACCAGCTCCGACACGCACTGCCCCGACAGATTCATATAGGTCTGCGGCTTCACCAGCAGCACCTTTTCCCCGCCGACAAAGCCGCTGCCCGTCAGGCCGTGCATGGCGCTCTTGTTCACCGGTATATTCAGCTTCTCGCTGAGCACGTCGATGACGTCAAAGCCGACGTTGTGCCGCGTCCTCGCGTATTCCCGGCCGGGATTGCCCAGCCCCACAATGATATGCATACTTCCTCCTGTACATCAGCAAACGCCGCAAGCGGGAGCGCGCCTGCGCCCCCGCTGCATTGTATCCTGCCTCCGATTTTGTGCGCCTATGCGCGCGTCACTTTGCCGCTGCCTTCTCCGCCGCGGCGCACAGCCAGTTGGCCGGGCGGATGACCGCCGTGCCCGTGCTCTCGTCCGTGCTGTCGATCACCAGCAGGGACTTCACGCCGTCCAGCCGCTTCTTGGCCGGCTCCTGCGTGGCGATGAGCACGCACACGCCGACCACCGTCACCGAGAATTCGCGCATCATATCCACCATGCCGCGCGCCGTGCCGCCCGCGCGCATGAAGTCATCCACGATCAGGGCGCGCTGCCCCTCCTTCACCGCGCGGCGCGAGAGGCTCATCGTCTCCACGCGCCCGCCGGAGCCCGCCAGATAATTGATATTCACCGCCGGGCCCTCGTAGACCTTGCTGTCCCTGCGGACGATGACCATCGGCACGCCCAGCGCGCGGGCGGTCATCATCGCCACGGGGATGCCCTTGGTCTCCATCGTCAGCACGAAGTCCGGCTCCGCGCGGTAGAACTGCGAGGCGATGATCGTGCCCATCTTCTCCACCACGTCGGGCATGGCGAGGATGTCCGCCATGTAGATGAACCCGCCCGGCAGCACGCGCCCCGGCGCGGCGAGCATCTGCGCCAGCTCGCGCACGGCACGGCACGCCTCCTCCGGCGAGGGCACGGGGCGGAAGCGCACGCCGCCCGCCGCGCCCGTCACGGTGTCGAGCTGGCCCAAATGAAACTGCGCGAAAACCCCGCGCAGGATGTCAATATCCTCGCTGAGCGTCGATTTCGCCGCGCCGAACATGTCGCAGAACGTGCCCAGCGTAAAGATCTTATTCGGAGATTCCACCAGTATCCTCGTCATGGCGGCGAGGCGCTCATTGCGGCGGATGCGGTCCACAGTCGATTCCCTCCCATGCCGGCAGCGGCCGGCGGCTTCAAAGTCAAGCCCGGGGCAGGCGCGCAGCTGCGCCCTCCCCGGACACGCGATGCAAAAGGCGAATGTTCGCCCAATTTCCCTCTATTATAATTCAGGATTTCAAAACCGTCCAGCCCCAACCTGTGCTTTTTTGCGCACAAAGGCGAATTTTGACGCGTCTGCATAAAAGCCAGGCCGTCTTTTTCGCTTCAAGGCTTGATTGCCCGCCGCCCTTTGACATATAATGAAGCTACAGCACAGGCGGCGCAGCGCGCCGCTCTGCCGGGAAAAGGCTCCCGGCAATATCCATGAAACCCCGGCGGCGCATCCCCCACGCCGCATCAGAATCAAGGAGGCACATCATGCCGCATATCAGCGACTTTACAGGCAGGCGCGTACACATGATCGGCATCGGCGGCAGCTCGATGAGCGGGCTGGCCGGGATGCTCAAAAAGCGCGGCGTGCAGGTCACGGGGTCGGACTCCGCCCGCTCCTACATGACTGACGCGCTCACGGCGCAGGGCATCCCCGTCTCAATCGGCCACCGCGCCGAAAACGTGGAGGGCGCGGCGCTCGTCGTCTATTCCGCCGCCATCCGCCCGGACAACCCCGAACGCGCGCGCGCCGCGCAGCTGGGCATCCCGCAGATGGAGCGCGCCGAGCTGCTCGGGCAGCTCATGGAGGGCTACCGCCACGCCATCAACGTCTGCGGCACGCACGGCAAGACGACCACCACCTCGATGATCGCCGAGGTGCTGCTGGACGCGGGCAAGGATCCGACCGTGCACATCGGCGGCCAGCTTGACTACATCGGCGGCAGCACGCGCGTGGGCGGGCACGACACCTTCGTCGTGGAGGCGTGCGAATTCAACGCCAGCTTTTTGCAGTTCCACCCGACCATCGCGGTCGTCACCAACATCGAGGAGGATCACCTCGACTTCTACCGCGATCTGGAGGATATCTGCCACGCCTTCGGGCGCTTCTTCTCGCTGCTGCCAAAGGACGGCGCGTGCATCGGCAACGGCGACGACCCGCGCGTGCGCGCGCAGCTCTGCGCCCTGCCCTGCCGCACGCTGACCTTCGGCTTTGGCAGCGGCTGCAGCTGGCAGCCCCTGAACCTGACCTACGACGACACGGGCTGCGGGCAGTTTGACGCGGCGCTTAACGGGCAGGCGCTCGCGCATGTGGCGCTGCACGTCCCCGGCGAATACAACGTGCTGCACGCGCTGGCGACCATCGCCGCCTGCGCGGAGGTGGGTGTTGACCCGCAGGTCGCGGCACAGTCGCTCTCCCGCTTCACCGCGCCGCACCGGCGCTTTGAATACACCGGCACGGTCTGCGGCGTGAAGCTCTACACCGACTACGGCCACAATCCCGCCGAGATGCACAGCGCGCTGGAGAATGCCTCCCGCCAGCCGCACAAACGGCTCTGGGCCGTCATGCAGCCGCACACCTATTCCCGGGTCAAAACGCTGTTTGCCGACTACATCCACTGCTGCGACCTGGCCGACGAAATCCTGATTACGGACATCTTCGCCGCGCGCGAAAAGGACCCCGGCGACATCCACGCCACGATGCTGGTGGACGCCATCGCCAAAACGGGCAAGAGCGTCCACTACACGCCGGACTTTGACGCGGCGGAGGCCTATCTGCGCGCGCACTGGCAGCCGGGCGATCTGGTCATCACGATGAGCTGCGGCGATATTCACCTGCTCAACGTGCAGATTCAGCGCCACGGCGAGACAAATCCCTTCGCCGCGCAGGGATAAGTCTTTACACGGCGCGCGTTCTCTGCTATGATGAACACAGGAAAGGAGGCTGCTCCCATGAAAACCCGCTCCCTTTCACAAAAGCTGACGCGCTGGCTGCTGCCCGCGCTGCTTGCGCTCGTCCTGCCCGCTCTGGCGCAGGGCGAGCCGCTTGAAATCGGTACGCTCCTCCCCACGGTGCTGCCCGCCCAGCAGGAGACGGGCGTAACGGCGCTCTATTTCGGCCCGACGCAGGGCTTCCTGCGCGAGGGCGAGGCGGCGCTTGACACCGGCGAGCCCTTCGTCTGCTTCGGTCAGGCCGACTGCTGGGCGATGGTCGCCCCCGGCACGCCGGAGGACTTCGGTCCCGTGGGCTGGATCGAGTCTGCGGCGCTCGACACGCGGGACAGCGCGGCCGAGCTGACCTTTGACGACGCGCTCGAGGTGATGATCGAGGATGAAGCGCCGCTGACCGCCGATCCCCTGCACGGGGATACGCCCGCACTGGCGACGCTTCCGCGCGGCACGCGCGTGCTGCTGCTGGCGCGCTATGGCGACTGGGGCTATGTGCAGACAGAGCTTGGCGGCGTGCCCGTGCGCGCGTTTGTGCCGATGGCGGCGATCCTGTAAAGCCCATTCCGCAAGACATGAGGAAACGGCGCTTCCCCCGCGGGAGGCGCTGTTTTTGCTGACGCAGCTTCTTAACGGAATATTGATACCCGGCCATGCTATAATGTAGGTGCAACAGAGGAGGGGACACGCGATGGAGGAAAAGAGGAGCGCGGCGCAGACGCAGGCGCTGCGCGCCAGAGTGCGGGAGCTGCTGCTGCCGCGCAGGCAGGGCGGACGGCAGATGCTGCGCGACGCAGGCATCACGCTGGCGCTGCTGCTGGCGGCGTCCTCGGTGTGCTTTGGCATCAACCGGCTCGGGGACAGCGACAACGCCGTGCCGCTGATCTTTGTGCTGGCTGTGCTGCTCATCGCGCGCTTCACGGATGGCTTCGCCTACAGCCTCGTGGCCTCGGTGATCTCGGTCATCGGCGTGAACTTCGCCTTCACCTATCCATATTTCGAGGTGGACTTCACGCTGACCGGCTATCCGCTCACGTTCCTGACGATGTTCGCCGTGTCGCTGGTGGTGGGCATGCTCACCGAGCAGGTCAAGCGGCAGGGGCGCATCGAGGCGGAGGCCGAAAAGCAGAAGATGAAGGCCAACCTGCTGCGCTCCGTCTCTCACGACCTGCGCACACCGCTGACCTCGATCATCGGCTCCTCGACGGCGGTGCTGGAAAACTACGACGTGTTTAGCGACGAGGCCAAGCGCGATCTCATCGGCCATGTGCGCGAGGAGGCGCAGGCGCTCGTGCGGCTGGTGGAGAATATCCTGTCCATCACGCGCATCAACGACGGCGCTGTGCGCATCACCAAGAGCCCGGAGGCGGCGGAGGAAATCGCCGCCGAGGCTGTGAGCCGTTTCAAAAAGCGGTTTGACAGCATCCATGTGAGCGTACGCGTGCCGGACGAGCTGCTGATGGTGCCGATGGATGCGACGCTCATCGAGCAGGTGCTCATCAACCTGATGGAGAATGTCGTGCTGCACGCGCAGACGGCAACGGAGCTCGTGCTGGCCGTGAGCCGCGAGGGGGAGCTGGCCGAATTTTCCGTCACGGACAACGGAGAGGGCATCGACAGGGCTGTGCTGCCGCAGCTCTTTGACGAGCTCTTCCCCCATGCGCAGCAGCAGTGCGCCGACGGGCGAAGGAGCATGGGCATCGGGCTTTCCGTATGCATGAGCATCGTGCGGGCGCACGGCGGGGACATGAGCGCGCGCAACCTGCCGCAGGGCGGGGCGCGCGTGGCGTTTACATTGCCGATGAAGGAGGAATGAGCGTGGCTGTCAGAGGAAAGGTGCTCGTCATCGAGGATGACCGGGCGATTTGCAGCTTTATCCGGCGCGTGCTGGAGGCCAACGGCTATGAGGCCGTGATCGTGCACACAGGGCGGGAGGCCATCAGCCTGCTCGCCTCGCACTGCCCGGACGTGGTGCTGCTGGATCTCGGCCTGCCGGATATGGACGGTCTCGAGGTGCTGGAGAGCCTTCGGCGCTGGTCGCTGATGCCGGTGGTCGTCGTCTCGGCCCGCACGGACGAGCGCGAGAAGGTGCGCGCGCTGGACGCGGGCGCGGACGACTACATCACCAAGCCGTTCGGCACCTCCGAGCTGCTGGCGCGCATCCGTACGGCCATCCGCCATACGCGCACGACAAGCGGCAACGCGGCCATCGCCAAGGAGAATCGCTTTACCGCCAAGGGGCTGGTGATTGACTACGACAAGTACCGCGTCTACATCGACGGGCGCGACGCCAACCTGACGCAGAACGAATTCAAGCTCGTCGCGCTGCTGGGGCGCTATGCCGGGCGAGTGCTGACCTACGACTACCTGATTCGCGAGATCTGGGGCCCCAACAAGGCGTATGACAACCAGATTCTGCGGGTAAACATGGCGAACATCCGCCGCAAAATCGAGAAAAATCCGGCAGAGCCGCAGTACATCTTCACAGAGGTGGGCGTCGGCTACCGGATGATCGAGGGAGATTGACAAATTATTTATAAGAGTGGGATAATACCGCCCTTTTTTCGCGCTTTTTCAAATAAAAAACACATTTTTTTCACAAAAAGCCCCTTTACATCGTCGGTTGTCTGATGTATAATGGCCGAGGCGATTGACAAAGCTGTGTCAATCGTGTCGAACAAAAACAGCTTTTCCCACCGACCTGTCAGGAGGACATGCAATATGGCTCGTTTTACGCTTCCCCGCGACCTGTATCATGGCAAGGGCTCTCTGGAGGCGCTCAAGTCCTTTAAGGGCGAGCGCGCGATGATCTGTGTCGGCGGCGGCTCGATGAAGCGCTTCGGCTTCCTCGACCGCGCTATCGCCTACCTCAAGGAGGCGGGCATGGAGGTCGAGCTCTTTGAGGGCATCGAGCCCGATCCGTCCGTGGAGACCGTCATGAAGGGCGCGGATGCGATGCTCAAATTTAAGCCCGACTGGATCATCGCCATGGGCGGCGGCTCCCCCATCGACGCGGCCAAGGCCATGTGGATCAAGTACGAGTACCCGGAGTGCACCTTCGAGGACATGTGCAAGGTGTTCGGCATCCCTGAGCTGCGCCATAAGGCGAAGTTCTGCGCGATTTCCTCCACCTCCGGCACGGCGACCGAGGTGACGGCCTTCTCCATCATCACGGATTACTCCAAGGGCATCAAGTACCCGATTGCCGACTTCGAGATCACGCCGGACGTCGCCATTGTCGATCCCGACCTCGCCGAGACCATGCCCAAGAAGCTGGTCGCCCACACCGGCATGGACGCGATGACCCACGCCGTCGAGGCGTATGTCTCCACCGCAAACTGCGACTACACCGATCCGCTGGCGATCCACGCCATCGAGATGATTATGCAGGATCTCGTGCCCTCCTACAACGGCGACATGGCCGCCCGCGACAGGATGCACAACGCGCAGTGCCTGGCCGGCATGGCCTTCTCCAACGCGCTGCTGGGCATCGTGCACTCCATGGCGCACAAGACCGGCGCGGCGTTTGCCGACTACGGCGCGCACATCATCCACGGCGCGGCCAACGCGATGTATCTGCCCAAGGTCATCGCTTACAACGCCAAGGACGAGACCGCGAAGAAGCGCTACGGCGTCATCGCGGACTACATGCACCTGGGCGGCAAGGATGACGACGAGAAGGTCGCCCTGCTCATCGCCTACCTGCGCAAGATGAACGACGACCTCAACATCCCGCACTGCATCAAGAACTACGGCGCGGACAGCTATCCCTGCGAGCAGGGCTTTGTGCCGGAGAAGGTGTTCCTCGAGCGCCTGCCGGAGATCGCAAAGAACGCCATCGGCGACGCCTGCACGGGCTCCAATCCGCGCCAGCCCAGTCAGGAGGAGATGGAGAAGCTGCTGCTGGCCTGCTACTACGACCGCGACATCGACTTCTGATCCCCAGTCTGATCGCTCCTGCGCCTGTGCGCCGGGAGCGCCGGAGCCTTCGGAGCGCCGCAGCGCGGCGCTCCTTTTCCATGTTCAGGCGGCGGACGTGAAAAAAGTAGCCATATCCGGCAGAAAAATCGGAAAACGCGGCAGGTTAATGGCGCTTTATGTCGAAATAATATCAGGAATGTTTGTCAGGCCCCGTCTTTTTACGGCGGGAGCGGACATCAATGCTTTGCGCAGGAGGAGAGTCCATGTATAAAATCGTCAGCAAGGAACGGCTGAATCCGACGGTCTCCAAGATGGTGATCGAGGCGCCGTTCGTCGCCCGCAAGGCCGAGCCCGGCCAGTTCATCATCTTCCGCACGCACGAGGACAGCGAGCGTGTGCCGCTGACCATCGCCGATACGGATAAAGAGGCCGGCACCGTCACCATCATCTACCAGATCGTCGGCGGCGCCACGATGGAGCTCGACGAGATGGAGGCCGGTCAGTCCATCTGCGACTTCGTCGGCCCGCTGGGCGTGGCGACGCATACCGAGGGCCTCAAGAAGGTCGCCGTCGTCGGCGGCGGCGTGGGCTGCGCCATCGCGCTACCCGTCACCAAGAAGCTGCACCGCCTGGGCGCCGAGGTGCACGCCATTGTCGGCTTCCGCAACAAGGATCTGGTCATCCTCGAGGATGAATTCAAGTCCAATTCCAGCAAGATGGTCATGATGACCGATGACGGCAGCTATGGCGAGAAGGGCCTTGTTACCGCCGCGCTCGAGCGCCTCATTCAGGAGGGCAACCAGTATGACGAGGTCATCGCCATCGGCCCGCTCGTCATGATGAAATTCGTCTGCGCCGTCACCAAGAAGTACGGCATCAAGACCGTCGTCTCCATGAACCCGATCATGATCGACGGCACGGGCATGTGCGGCTGCTGCCGCCTGACCGTAGGCGGCGAAACCAAGTTCGCCTGCGTCGATGGCCCGGACTTCGACGGCCACCTCGTCGATTTCGACGAGGCCATGAAGCGCAGCTCCATGTACCGCGATTTTGAGCAGCACACGCGAGATGAGCATTGCAACCTGATGAAGAAGGAGGTCCAATAACATGGCCGTCACCCGCAATATGGATCCGAAAAAGTGCCCGATGCCCTCGCAGGACCCGAACGTCCGCAACAAGAACTTTGACGAGGTCGCCCTCGGCTACACCTACGAGATGGCGGTCAACGAGGCCAAGCGCTGCCTGAACTGCCCCAAGAAGCCCTGCCAGAGCGCCTGCCCCGTGCAGATTGACATCCCGGCGTTCATCGCCTGCGTCGCCAACGAGGACATGGAGGGCGCCTACAAGGTGCTGTCCGCCTCCTCCGCGCTGCCGGCCGTCTGCGGTCGTGTCTGCCCGCAGGAGACCCAGTGCGAGGGCAAGTGCGTGCGCGGCATCAAGGGCGAGCCGGTGGGCATCGGCCGCCTGGAGCGCTTCGTCGCCGACTGGCACCGCGAGCACAACGCCGAAACCCCGGTCGCTCCGGCTCCCAACGGCCACAAGGTCGCCATCATCGGCGCGGGCCCGTCCGGCCTGACCGCCGCCGGCGATCTGGCGAAGCTGGGCTACAAGGTCACCATCTTTGAGGCGCTGCACCTCGCGGGCGGCGTGCTCGTCTACGGCATCCCGGAGTTCCGTCTCCCGAAGGCCATCGTGCAGAAGGAGATCGACGGCCTCAAGGCGATGGGCGTGGACATCGAGTGCAACATGGTCATCGGCAAGGTGCTCACCATCGACGAGCTCTTTGAGATGGGCTATGAGGCCGTCTACATCGCCTCCGGCGCGGGCCTGCCGCGCTTCATGGGCATCCCGGGTGAGAGCCTCAAGGGCGTGTACTCCGCCAACGAGTACCTCACCCGCATCAACCTCATGAAGGCTTACAAGGGCGACAGCAAGACGCCCATCCAGCACAGCCGCAAGGTCGCCGTCGTCGGCGGCGGCAACGTGGCGATGGACGCCGCCCGCTCGGCCAAGCGTCTGGGCGCGGAGGAGGTCTACATCGTCTACCGCCGCGGCATGGAGGAGCTCCCCGCCCGTAAGGAGGAGGTCGAGCACGCCAAGGAGGAGGGCATCATCTTCAAGACCCTCACCAACCCGGTCGAGGTGCTCGGCGACGAGAACGGCATGGTCTGCGGCATGAAGTGCGTGGAGATGGAGCTCGGCGAGCCGGACGCCTCCGGACGCCGCCGTCCTGTTGTCAAGGAGGGCAGCGAGTTCGTGCTGGATGTGGACACCATGATTATGTCCATCGGCACCAGCCCCAACCCGCTCATCCGCTCCACCACCCCGGGCCTTGAGACGAACAAGCACGGCTGCATCGTCACCAACGGCGACGACGGCCTCACCAGCCGTGAGGGCGTCTACGCCGGCGGCGACGCGGTCACCGGCGCGGCGACCGTCATCCTCGCGATGGGCGCAGGCAAGAACGCCGCCAAGGCCATCGACAAGTACATCCAGGGCAAGAACGCCTGAGTCAAAAGGGCATAATAAAGGAAGGGCCGCTTTCCTCCGGGATGGAGGGGAGCGGCCCTTCCTTTTTATACTGTTCTGCATTAATACTGTTCTTCGATTAAAGTATTTCTTCCGGTTTTCTCGTTGGTTCGTCAAAAACTCACCGTCATACTATTTTGCGGCTAAAATCTAGCTTTGCAAAATCAGCCCCGTTTCAATCGTAGGTTGCTTCGCATCCTGCTCTGATACTGTTCTCAATTCAAACTAAGCTGTCACAGATTCACCGTCAGGTGTCGCTTCGCTCCCTGACTACTTTGCAAAAACGCTTAATCAATGAGGAACGTTGGGCTGCCG
>JALFHA010000236.1 GCA_022776785.1 Clostridiales bacterium
CCATCATTCCCCACGGTTTCAGTATATCATATTTCTGCGTTTTGCACAACAAACCACCTCGTTTTTCTGCATTTCATCTTCGTGTTCCATGCAATCCCAGTCATTTCCGTCACCCCTGCCCATATTTGTTCCCCGCTGCGCCGCTTTTGAGAACGGAGCGGCCTAAAGCTCTGAAAGGAGAGTGTTTTTTCCCATGAATAAGGATCTGACCGTCGGCAAGCCGCAAACCGTGCTCTGGCAGTTTTCCCTGCCGCTGCTGGGCAGCGTGCTCTTCCAGCAGCTCTACAACATCGCCGACAGCCTTGTCGCCGGCAAGTTCATCGGCGAAAACGCGCTGGCTGCCGTCGGCAACGCCTACGAGATCACACTGATCTTCATCGCCTTTGCCTTCGGCTGCAACATCGGCTGCTCCGTCGTCGTCTCGCGTTTCTTCGGTGCGCACAAAATCACCGATCTGAAGACGGCGGTCTCCACGACGTTCATCGCCGTCGCCGCGCTGCTGGCCGTGCTGATGGCCGGAGGGCTGGCGCTGTGCCGTCCGCTGCTTGCGCTCATCAACACGCCCGATTCCCTGATGGATGACTGTCGGCTCTACCTGAATATCTACCTGCTCGGCCTGCCGTTCCTGTTCTATTACAATGTGGCGACGGGCATCTTCTCGGCGATGGGCGATTCCCGCACGCCGTTCCTCTTTCTGGCCGCGTCCTCTACGAGCAATATCTTGGTGGACATCCTGTTTGTCAAGGCATTTTCGATGGGCATTTCCGGCGTGGCGTGGGCGACCTTTCTGTGTCAGGGCGTCAGCTGCGTGCTGGCCGTGCGCGCGCTTGCCAGCCGCCTGAGGAAGCTCCCGCACGAGGGCACGCCGCGCCGCTTCTCCGCCGGCATTCTGCGCAGCATTGTCGCCATCGCTCTGCCCAGCACGCTCCAGCAGAGCTTCGTCTCCGTCGGCAACATCATCATTCAGTCCGTCATCAACGGCTATGGCCCCGCCGTCATCGCAGGCTACTCCGCCGCCATCAAGCTCAACAACCTCGTCATCACCAGCCTGACGCAGCTCGGCAACGGCATGAGCAACTACGTCTCCCAGAACATCGGCGCGGGCAGGCAGGAGCGCATCGCCCCCGGCTTCAGGGCCGGACTGCAGATGGTCTACGCTCTGCTCATCCCCGTGCTCGTGCTCTATGTCGGCTTCTCCTCCCTGCCCATCGGCATCTTCATGGAGGGCAGCGGCGGAGAAGCCCTACAAACCGGCGTGCAGTTCCTGCACATCGTTTCGCCGTTTTACCTCGTCGTGTGCGTCAAGCTCATCGCCGACGGCGTGCTGCGCGGCGCGGGCCTGATGCGCCAGTTCATGGCGGCGACCTTCTCCGACCTGCTGCTGCGCGTTGTGCTGTGCATCGCCTTCTCCTCGCTCTTTGGCGTGGTCGGCGTGTGGTGCTCCTGGCCCGTTGGCTGGACCATCGGCACGGCGCTCAGCATGCTGTTCTATCTCCGCTGCCAGCGCAAGCTCGGGAAGCAAGCCCCTTGACCGCCGCATGGCGCGCAGCAGACTGTCGACATCCGCGGATGCTTTTCTCCTCCTCCGGGGAAAAAATCCACTGAACGGCGGCCTGCTGCGCGCCTTTTTGCCCATATTATTGACAGCTCAACAAATTTGTGCTATGGTATCGTGGTTTGCAGCAATGGACAGGAGGAGATTTCTGTGGATACCACACGCTTTGCCCGCTTTGAGGGATACATCAGCAGCGCCGCCAAGTCCATCGCGCGCCTGAAGGCCGCGAGAATGGCGCACTTTCACCTCTCCGCCGCGCACACGAGCTGCCTGCTTCGGCTGCTTGCCGCGCCGGGCGGCCTGACGCAGACGGGCCTTCGCGAGGCGCTGGGCATGGACCGCGCGCAGATTTCCCGCGTCCTGCGCCAGCTCGGGGACAGGCGCTATGTCGCCAGTGAAGGCGCGGGCTACAACCGCATCTACCGCCTGACGCCAAGTGGTCTTTCCGTCTCCCGCGAGGTGGACGGTATCGTCTCCGAGGTGCTTTCCTTCGTCAGCGAAGCCATCCCTCAGGAGGAAATCGAGGCGTTTTACCGCACGTTTTCCGTCATTACGGCCAATCTGGCGCGCGCGGAAAGCCGTTTCAGCGCGCCGCAGACCCCATCGACAACAGCTCAGGGGAAAGCCCCGGGCGAGGAGCTTCTATGAACACGCTGAGTAAAATCGGATGCCGCGCAGTGCAGCTTGTCTTCCGCACGGCGCTGCCCATTCTTCCCTACCGTCAGCCACGCCTGCTTGACAGCCTGACCGACGTGCCCACGCTTCTCAAGCAGCGCGGCGTGAACAGCATCCTGCTCGTCGCAGACGGCACCGTGCGCGACCTCGGCCTGACCGCGCCGCTGGAAAGCGCGCTCGCCGCGGAGCAGATCGGCTTCGCCGTCTACGAGCAGCGCACGCCCAACCCCACCATCGACAACGTGGAGGACGCGCTGCGCGTCTACCTTTCTTCGGGCGCACGAGCCATTGTCGCCGTGGGCGGCGGCTCCGCGATGGACTGCGCCAAAGTCGTCGGCGCGCGCGTCGCGCGTCCGCGCAAGCGGGTGCAGCAGATGCGCGGCCTGCTGCGCGTGCTGCGCCCCACGCCGCTGCTCATCGCCGCGCCGACCACCGCCGGCACGGGCAGCGAGACGACGCTTGCCGCAGTCATCACCGACGCGCAGACGCACCACAAATATCCCATCAACGACTTTGCGCTCATCCCGGATGTGGCCGTGCTCGACGCATCGCTGACGCTCGGTCTGCCGCCCTTCGTCACCGCGACGACGGGACTGGACGCGCTCACCCACGCCGTGGAGGCCTACATCGGCCGCTCCACCAACCGGCTGACCCGCTCCATGGCCGAGGAGGCCGTGACCGCCATCGCCAAATACCTGCGCCGCGCGGTCGCCGACGGCAGCGACGCCGAGGCGCGCCACGGGATGCTGCGCGCCGCCTACTGTGCGGGCATCGCGTTCACGCGCTCTTACGTCGGCTATGTCCACGGCATCGCCCATTCGCTGGGCGGGCAGTACGGCATTGCGCACGGGCTGGCCAACGCCGTCATCCTGCCGCGGATGCTGCGCCATGACGGCAGAGCCTGCAAAGCAAAGCTCGCGCGTCTTGCGCGCGCCTCCGGCATCGCCCCTGCGGATGCGGGCGATGCGCAGGCCGCCGAGCGCTTCATCCGCTGGATTGAGGAGATGAACCGCGACTTCGGCCTGCCCACGGGCTTTGCGCAGATCCGCCGCGAGGATATTCCTCGCATGGCGCGTCATGCCGCGCAGGAGAGCAACCCGCTCTATCCCGTTCCCGTGCTGTACGATCAGAGTGAGCTGGAGCCGATTTATGCCCAGCTGATGGAGGGTTGAGTATGGAGATCGAAACGCTTGTCGCAAATCAGCGCAGCTTCTACATGCAGGGCAAGACGCTTCCCCTTTCCTTCCGCCGGGAGGCGCTTGACCGTCTGGAGCGCGCCATCGTGCGGCGCGAGGAGGAGATCAACGCCGCGCTGCAAAGCGATCTGGGCAAATCCGCGACGGAGAGCTACATGTGCGAGGTGGGCATGACGCTCTCCGAGCTGCGCTTCATGCGCAGCCACATGGACCGCTGGGCGCGCCGACGCCGCGTGCTCACGCCTCTGGCGCAGTTCCATGCGCGCAGCTTCACCGTGCGCGACCCCTACGGCGTGGTGCTCATCATGTCGCCGTGGAATTATCCGTTCATGCTGACGATGGAGCCGCTCGTCGGCGCGCTGGCCGCAGGCAACTGCTGCGTGCTCAAGCCGTCCGCCTATGCGCCCGCCACCTCCGCTGTCATCGCAAGCCTCGTGCGGGACTGCTTCCCGCCGGAATATGTGTCCGTCGTCGAGGGCGGCCGTGCGGAGAATCAGGCGCTGCTGGCGCAGAGGTTCGACTATATCTTCTTCACCGGTGGCGTGACGGTCGGCAGGGAGGTCATGTGCCGCGCCAGCGAGCATCTTACGCCTGTGACGCTGGAACTGGGCGGCAAAAGCCCCTGCATCGTCGATTCCACGGCGAAGCTCGATCTGGCCGCCCGCCGCTTGGCCTTTGGCAAGCTGCTCAACTGCGGACAGACCTGCGTCGCCCCAGACTATCTGCTCATCGACCGGCTCGTGGAGGAACCGTTCCTCAAGGCGCTGCAAAGGGAATTCGTGCGCATGGCCGGTGAAAACGCGCTTGATAATCCCGAGTATGTTCACATGGTCAACCGCAAGCATTACGACCGCGTCATGGGGCTTATCGACCCGGAGAAGGTAATCTGCGGCGGAAAGGGGAACCCGGAAACGCTGCGCATCCAGCCGACGATTTTGCGCGGCGTGACCGCGGAGGATGCCGTCATGCAGGAGGAGATCTTTGGCCCGGTTCTGCCCGTCCTCACGGTTGACACACTGGACGAGGCGCTCGCCTTCGTGCGCGCAAGGCCGCATCCGCTGGCGCTCTACTTCTTCTCCGAGGATAAGGCGGCACAGCAGCGCGTGCTGCGCGAGGCCGCATTTGGTGGCGGCTGCATCAACGACACGATCATCCACCTCGCCACCAGCCGCATGGGCTTTGGCGGCGTGGGCAACAGCGGCATGGGCAGCTACCACGGCAAAAAGAGCTTCGACACCTTCAGCCACGAAAAGAGCATCGTCGATAAATCGACCTGGATGGATATGCCGGTGCGCTACATGCCCTACAACAAACTGAAGACCTCGCTGCTGCGCATCTTCCTGCGCTAAGCGGCCAGTGGCCGCCCCCGCTTCTACACAAAAGCCGCCGTGCCCTCGCAGGCACGGCGGCTGTGTGTGGTCAGCCTTCTGCATTCCCATCTTTGTTCGCTGCACGGTCCTCCTGCGTCCGCTCGCCAAAGACGCGCTGTCTCAGGTCATCCGCCGTGCGGTTCATCCAGACGGATACATTCTTTCCCAGCGCCTCTCCCAGCAGACGGAAGGTTTCCTCCACCGCCCTGCGCGTCTCATCGTCCATCGATCCCGCCGCGCGCAGCACGCCCATCGCCTTTCGCGGCTCAAACAGCTCGGCCACATTGCGTCCGTCCGACGCGCCAAGCACCTCAAAGATGCCGTCGATGGCGCGCCTGCGGACATCAGGCGACAGGCTGGAGAGCCAGTGCTTGACCGTCGCATCCGCGAGGTGGCTGGAGTCCGTGCGCTCCGGCAGCGCAATGAAGCTGCCGCCCATCACCTGCCATGTATACGGATTGTGCTGGAAGATGCTCACGCCGTCGCTGCGCACGACGGTCATCACATCGTCATTCTCCATCAGCACGCCCACGATAGAGGACTGCGGCACGAAGGTCTGCACGCATCTTTTTCTCTGAGTGAAGGCCGCGGAGGCAACAATCTCCTCATTGAAGCCGGGGCCATCGAAGTTGTAAACGGCCTGTATGCGCCGGTGCGTCTCTGCGCCGACGAACAGCTCCGCATATGCCGCAAGATTGCCGCCCTTCGAATGACCGCCGAGGATCAGCCCGCCCTGCACTGTCCCAGCCATGCGCTCCGCGTAAGCCACCGCGTCGCGCTGCGCGGGCACCTCACTCTCAAAGCACATGTTGAAGTCCTCCTGCCAGCCGACGACGGTATTGTCCGTCCCGCGGTAGGCGATGAACGCCGGGCCTGCCGGCGGCAGAAAGGTCACGGCGGAAAACTGCTCCTCCGCCTCGCCGTCCACCCGGTTGACAAAGGCGCACAGGCGCATCGTGCCAAAGCGCACGCTCTGGGCCAGCGCCGCGAGCAGCTTTCTGTCGTCCTTCACGCTGTAGGCCAGCGAGCTGCCCTCCCGCTCGCTCCGCCCGAGCATGGCGGACGCCGCGTCCCTGAGCGTCACAGGCTCGCCGCCCTCCTCTCCGGGCACGATGCCGTCCATC
This sequence comes from Clostridiales bacterium, assembly GCA_022776785.1. GTDB lineage: Bacteria > Bacillota > Clostridia > Christensenellales > Aristaeellaceae > Ventricola. Next base: position 5,921 of record JALFHA010000236.1, read on the forward strand.
GGCATGTAGGACAGATAGCTGAGGATCAGCGCATCCGCCTCGCCAAGTGGAACCTGCGCAACAGGCAGATCGCCCCGCCAAAGGACGTAATCGATGATGTTCGCCAAGTCAACGCCTCCCATAAGCCAGGGAGCAAAGCCCCTTGCATGCCTGCTTCCGGC
>JALFHA010000278.1 GCA_022776785.1 Clostridiales bacterium
CGCGAGGCGGAGCGTTTTTGCGCGCAGGTGCTCGCGTGCCTTGACTCGGGCAAGCGGGTGCTGGGCGTGCTGCAGGCGTGCGACGCGCCGCTGGTACGCGCCGTGCGCGCGCGGGAGGATGTGAGCGTGATTGAGGTCACGCCGGAGAATAGGGAGAAATTGCTGGAAGCGCTTTGCCGGGCGCTGTGATGCTTTGAAAACAAAAACTCCGTTTTCCGGATTGTCAAATGCCGGAATTCGGAGTTTTTGTTTGCTGTTCTTTCGTGGTTTGCAAAAGCCCGCCGTCAGGTATCGCTTCGCTCCCTGACTGCTTTGCCAGAATGGCTGCGCCAGTGGGGAACGTCAGGGCTGCTGCCCTGAAACCTGCCTGAGGGATTTCATCCCTCAGACTCCCTTCTTCGCTTTGCGCCTTGACTCGTGGCTCAGAAATCCGCCTCGCCAGCCTCGTTGCCGTCGGCCAGCGCCTTGGCGTAGCGCTCGGACATGATATCCGAGGAATACATGTACAGCACGTCGTTGAAGGAGACGACGGTTTTAATATCCTGCGTATCCTTGCCCACCTTGAGCACGCGCAGCGCCTGCTCGAGCTGGGGCTTGGTGTAGTTGTACGGCGAGCGCATGAAGTGGTACAGCGGCGTGGGCGAGGGATACGTCTTGCAGTTGAAGCGGACCATCTGCGCGACCGTGCGGGCGAGGTCCTTCTCCAGCACGAGCATGGCGATCATCGCGTAGTTGTTGGCCATGATCTCGTCGGAGTAGAAGTACTCGTCCTTGCTGCCCTTCACGCTCCTGATGTCCGCGCAGGACTCGAGGCTGTGTACCTCGGCGAGCATCTCGTCAAGCTGCGGCTCCTCGGCCTCCAGCGCCTTGCGGGGCGTGAGCTGCGCCGCGCGGGAGCGCTCGCGGATGTACTCGGCCAGCAGCTCGCCCGGCTTGCGCTCCGGCTCGGGCGGGGCCTCAGGCTCCGGTTCGCTGGGCGGGAACGGGTCATCGACCTCGGGCAGGGAGTCCATGTAGTCAAACAGATCGACGGTTTTCCCCTCAGCGGCGGCCTGCTGCGCGAGGTCGGGCGCACCGGCGGCAGGCTCGGCCCCGCTGGGCGCGCTCTCCGCGCACGCGGCGGGGGATGCTCCACCGGGGATGGCTGCCCCACCGGGGATGGCTGTGCCGTCCATCACGGCCTGCGCGCGGGCGGCATATTCCGCCTTTTCCTCCTTGGGGTTGGAGTTGCGCTGCATGGCGGGGTCGTTGCGGTCGGAAAACTCATCGGTGATGTCCTCCGGCCGCAGCTCGACCTCCTTGGAAAAGCCCGGCTTGCGCCGTCCGAATAAAGACATGAAGCATCTTCCTTTCTGATGCACGTTTCTGATGCACGTTCTGATGCAAAAGCAAAAGGTGGGAGGAACGCACGCATTCCTCCCACAAGCATATCACGTCGGGATGATTAAATCAAGCCAAGCTCCTCGAGCTTATCCGCGCAGTCGCCCAGATCGAACTTCTCGAGCGTCTCGCGGGTCGGGATGCCGGTTTCCTTGTTCCAGCCCATGGCGTCATACCACATATCCAGCGCCTTGGCGAAGTCCTCGCGGTCGAGCTTAACGGTGCCCTCCTCGAACGCCTTGAGGTCGGGATCCTTGTCGAACACCCAGTCGCTGGGCTGGTCGTGATCCTGACGCAGGTTGGTGCTGCCCAGGTTCAGCTTGAAGGACACGGCGGTCATCACGCGCAGCAGCTGGGAGATGCGCTCGGAGTCGAACTCCAGGCTCTCGCGGGTGTAGTCCTCGCCGACGACGGCGCTCATGTACTTCGCGTCGAGGTCGAGGTCGCCGACGTAGTTGCGCTTCTTGCTGGTGGCGATGGTCATCGGGTACATCCAGTTGCACAGCGTCGCGGAGTCATGCCACTGCTTGCCGTTGAAGGCCCACTTCGTCAGCTTGATCTTGTTCTCGTTGATGGGCGTGTAGGCCTTGGGCTTATCCACGCAGCCCTCGCCGAAGAAGCCCTCGAGCACCGGCTTGATGATCGCGTCGAACGGCGCGCCGGAGGAGACAAAGTTGATGAGGTGGTGAATCATGCAGTCGCGGTTGTACATCAGCGAGTAGATGGTGCCGCTCTGCCAGCAGCTCTCCGGGCCATGGTGGCGCGGGTAGCCGTTGTGGCCGATGTTGAAGTTCTTGCCATTGACGAAGTCGTAGAAGTTCTTGCCCGCGACGTTTTTGCTCGCGTCGTCCATGCCCCACTTTTCGTAGAGGCGGTAGGTGCCCAGACCCAGATCGGAGAAGGTGCCCTCCTTCATGGCGATGCGGCGATAGACCTCAAAGAGCCACTGCGGGTTGCCGGTCTCCATCAGATCCCACGGGATGGAATCCCACTCGGTCATGTCGGTGCCGCCCTTGGTGATGACGTCCTTGAGCACGCCGGTGGAGTAGGCCATGTTGAAGTCCTCGTAGAGGTTGCCGTAGTTGCACCACACGCCGTACTCGTCTGCCGCGCGCGCGCCCGCGCCGCCGAGGATCATCTTGGCATCCTTCTCGTCGACGAAGTCGTGCGTGCTCTTGACCTTCTCGCCGGTCGCCGGATCGACGTGATCCGGATACCACTCGAGCATCTTGATGATCGGCATACAGGTGTTGGAGACGTGGGTCGGCAGGTCGTAATCGGCCAGCGGATCCATCTCGTACTCGGTGTAGCAGCGCACCGGGCAGGAGGAGCAGCCGCCCTGCTTGACGGTGTACTTCTCGGCGATCGCGCCGAAGTCGAACACGCCCTTGTTGCAGCGCAGCGCGGCGACGTTGATCTGGCCGCTGGGCTGCTCGCCCATGTCGATGGGGCCGTTGGGGGCCTTGTCCCAGGTGACGCCGGGGCCGCCCTGCCAGCGGTTGGAGGCGGTGGCGGAATACTCGGACCAGCTCTGCGGGATGGTCGGCACGGTGTGGTTGTTGTTGCCGCCGACGAGATCCTTGATCATGTAGTTGGAGAGCAGGCGAACCTCCATCGGCCGCGCGATCTTGACCGCGCCGGTGCCGCGCACGGCGATGGCCTTGAGCTTCTTGCTGCCCAGCACGGCGCCCACGCCGCCGCCGCCGGAGTTGCCGAAGCTGGTGACCATGCAGCTCATGGGCACGAGGTTCTCGCCTGCCGGGCCGATGCAGCACACGTCAAACTCCGGGCCGCAGGCCTTGGCAATGGTCGCGTTCGTCTCGAAGGTGCCCTTGCCCCACAGCTCGGAGGCATCCTCGATGGTGACCTTGTCGTCCTCAATTTTGAGGTAGACGGGCGTCTCGCTCTGGCCCTCGACGATGATCGCGTCATAGCCGGCGTACTTCATCGCGTGCGCGATGTGGCCGCCCATGTGCGCATCCACGATGGAATAGCCCTTGCTCCAGCAGGAGAGGAAGGACACGTTCATACGGCCGGAGCAGGGCACGCCGGAGGCGGTCAGCGGGCCGATGGCGAAGACGGCCTTGGCCGCCGGGCCGAGCGGATCGGAATCGAGCGGCACCTCGTCCCAGATGACCTTGTAGCCAAGGCCCATGCCGCCGATGTAGGGTTTATACTTGGGCAGGGTATCCTCGGTTGTGATCGCGCCGGTCGTCAGGTTGACGCGCAGCACGCTGCCGGCCCAGCCGTTGATGCCATTCTTGACAGACATTGTGATATACCTCCTCAGTTACATCCAGTCTTGCAGCCTATCGGCGGCGCGTCAGATTGCCTGCGCCGCGGAGGAAACCTTATCCCACGGGATGATGGAGAGCGCGCCGGACGGGCAGCCCTCCACGCAGGCGCCGCACATCACGCACTTGGAGGACTTCTTCGTATACGGGTTGACCGTGGGCATGTGCCACGGGCACGCCTGCGTGCACGCGCCGCAGCCGACACACTTGTCGGTATCCACGCGGCGGATGCCGTCCTCGGCGGCGTAAATCGCGCCCATCGGGCAGGCGTTGCCGCAGGCCGGGTCCTCACACTGGCGGCAGGTATCCGGGAAGTAGGTCCAGTTGTTCTCGGTATACAGGCCGTTGCCGTTGCGGCTGGAGTAGAGGTTGCGCGTGACCTTCACGCGGGAGATGTAGCTCGAGCAGCAGCCATCGTTCGTCAGCGTGCAGTTGATCTCGCAGCGCTGGCAGCCCACGCAGCGGTCCGCGTTGACGACGAGCAGGCCCTGCGGGAACGCCCACACCCTGACCTTGTCCTCCGCCAGAGCGGTGGCGCTCACGCCGAGGGTGGAGAGCATCGTGCTGGACATCGCCACGCCGGCCAGACTCTTGCCCGAGAGCTTGAGGAACTGACGGCGCGTGAAGTCCTTGTCGAGAAAACGTTTCTTGTCAGACATGGTATTCTCTCCTCCTTTTTACACATATCCCTGCAACCGTCAGGGACAAAACGCAGGCAAAAAAAGGAGCGCCAAACAAAGCCCGGACACTGACCGTATCCAGCCTTCGTTTCGCACTCCTTCGCATCAGGCAGGCGGCGCGGTTGCCCCCGCCACCCATTGGCCGCATATACCCGGAGGGCAACGGCGGCTTGGAGTTTGTATCTGTCTGCCCGATCAACAGGCCTACATCTAGGCATATTCTAGCTGATCCTTAACCGCTTGTCAGGCATTTCCCAAAGCGCCCTGCATATTTAATTTGAATAAGATAATTTCCTTAGAATCCTGCATGTTTTGTCAGCTTAATTTCACAGTGTAAACTGACTGTTCGGATTTTGTTTTGCCTATTTGGCTCGGATTCTTCTCCTTTTCACTTTACAAGCGTATGCGAAGTGGTTTATAATGTATGCGTAACCATCTGGCCAGGAGGAGGAGGACATGTTCAATATCGGCTTCGCCGAACTTATTTTGATCCTCTTGATTGCGTTTGTGGTCGTCGGCCCAAAGGACCTGCCCAAGATTGCCAGGGCGCTGGGCCGCTTCGTCCGGTACATTCGCAATATGGTTGAGGAAGTCAAGCGTGAATCCGGGCTTGATGAAGTCGAGAGCGAGTTCAAAAACATGGAACGCACGATCGACGAGAGCGTCCGCGCCGCGGATATCCGTCCGG
>JALFHA010000280.1 GCA_022776785.1 Clostridiales bacterium
GCCATCGCGCGCTGCAGTGCCGCCACGAGCGGCTGGAGGGCACGCTCTCCGACGCCGCGCCGATCCTGTGGCAGTACGGCGCGCTGGCCCGCCTTGAAAAGGGCGAGCCGATCACCAAGCTCCTGCACGGCGGCTACTCGACGCTCTCGCTGGGTTATGCGGGCCTGTGGGAGTGCGTCTACGAGGCGACCGGCAAGAAGCTCACCGAGCCGGAGGGCGAGGCGTTCGGCCTGCGCGTGATGCAGGCGCTCAACGACGCCTGCGCCCGCTGGAAGGCTGCGGAGAACATCGACTATTCGCTCTACGGCACGCCGCTGGAATCGACGACCTACGAGTTCGCCAAGTGTCTCCAGCGCCGCTTCGGGCGCATCCCCGGCGTAACCGACCGCAACTACATCACCAACAGCTACCATGTCCACGTCACCGAGCCGATCAACGCCTTTGACAAGCTGGCGCTGGAGGCCCGCTTCCAGCGGCTCTCGCCGGGCGGCGCGATCAGCTACGTCGAGGTGCCCGATATGCAGAATAACATCGACGCCGTGCTCAGCGTGATGCTGTTCATCTACGACAACATCATGTACGCCGAGCTGAACACCAAGTCGGACTACTGCCAGGTGTGCGGCTGGGACGGCGAGATTGAGATCGTCGAGGACGAGGGCAAGCTCGTCTGGCGCTGCCCGAACTGCGGCAACACCGACCAGAGCAAGATGAACGTCGCCCGCCGCACCTGCGGCTACATCGGCACGCAGTACTGGAATCAGGGCCGCACGCAGGAGATTCGCGAAAGGGTGCTGCACCTGTGATGCACTATGGCGAGATCAAGAGCTGCGACGTAGCCAACGGCCCGGGCGTGCGCGTGACGCTGTTCGTCTCCGGCTGCACGAACCGCTGCAAGGGCTGCTTTCAGCCGCAGACGTGGGATTTTGCTTACGGCGAGCCGTTTGATGCGGCCGCGCAGGAGCGCGTGCTTGACCTGCTCGCGCCGGACTACGTCAGCGGCCTGACGCTGCTGGGCGGCGAGCCGTTTGAGCCGGAGAATCAGCGCGCGCTGCTGCCGTTCGTGCAGCGCGTGCGCGAGCGCCTTCCAAAAAAGACGATTTGGGCCTTCTCGGGCTTCACGCTCGAGGAGATGCTGCGCCCCGGCGCGCATCCCTGCTGCGAGGCGACAAGGCCACTGCTTGCGCTGCTTGACGTGCTGGTGGACGGGCGCTTCGTGGAGGAGCTCAAGGATATATCGCTGCGCTTCCGCGGCTCGCGCAATCAGCGCATCATCGACCTCGCCGCCACGCGCGCACGGCAGCAGCTTGTGCTGTGGGACGACGGCGCGGCGGCGAGAGGAAGGCTGACCCCGGAATCAGGCGCGAAGCGATGAAGGGTCAAGGGATGAAATCCCTTGCGGGGTTTGGGGCGGCGCCCCACGCGGGTTTGGGCAGCAGCCCAACGTATCCCAATGTGGCGAAGCCATTCTGGCAAAGCAGTCAGGGAGCGAAGCGATACCTGACGATGGGCGACTGCGAAAAGGGGAACCAAGCCGGATGATAACAACCATTCTGACCGGGGCGCTTGAGCTTTGCGCTCCGGTCTTTCTCTTCCTGAGCGCATGGCGCATGACGCGGGAAAACGGTCCCGGACTGCGCGGGGCGGCGGCGCGCATCGCGGCGGCGTTCGGACTGTACTGGGCGATCTTTTTGCCGCGGCTCATCTACCTGCGCGCGACAGGACAGAGCGACATCGGCAGGATGACGATCCTGCGCGAGGCGCTGACGCTGGGCCACAGCGTCGTGCCGTTTGCGGGGCTGTTCGGCTGCTATGCTGCGGGCGTGCTGCTGCTTCTGGCGCTCTCGCGCGTGCGCGGGCTGGGGAAGTGGGGGTCGGTGTTCCTCTATATGGTCGCGCCGGTGACGGCGGCGGTGGTGCTCCGCTTCTATGCGCCGGAGCTGCCGATGGTGCAGCGCGCGATGGAGAACCTCATCCCGCACATTGCGATGATGGGCGCAGGCGGCGCGGTGCGCAGGCTGCGAGGGCAGATGGACGCGCGCCTGGCGCGCCACCCGGAAAGGACGCAGCGCGCGCTGACGTGGTCGGCACTGCTGGCGTGCATCGCGGGCACCCCGCTGGGTACCGTCGAGGTGGGGGCCCTGCAGCTCGTGGGCAACCGGGTCAGCTTCCCCGTGCCGGTGGGCGCGCTGTGCGCGTCGCTGGCGGTGCTGGCGGCGCTGCGGCTCGTGCGCCCGGGGGAGACTGCGCCCGCTGAGCGGGAGGCTGCGCCTGCCGGGCGTCCGTTCTTTTCACGGGAGACGACGGATGCGCTCAAGGGCGTGGCCGTGGTGATGATGTTCGCGCATCACTTCTTCACCTTCCCGGAGTGGTTCATCTGCGAGGGCAGCTATCCGGCCTCGCAGGACTTCGCGGAGCTGATGCGCCTGCCGCTGGCGATGTGCGTGCCGGTGTTCGCGTTCCTGACGGGATTTTTCTACGCAAGGCGCCCGCGGGAAAAGCGCACGATGGCGTATTCGCTTGGAAAAATCGGGGAGCTGCTGGCCGGGCACGCGCTGGCGCTGCTCGTGCTGCTGGCGCTCTCCCGCCTGTGCGGTGTGCGCACGGGCGCTGGCGATGCGCTGCTGGAGCTCGTAGGCCTGCGCAGCGAGGTGTCGCTGTTCAACTGGTATATCTGCTTCTACATTCTGGCGATGCTGATGCTGCCGGTGCTGCTGCGCGTGCCGGGGTTGGGCCCGGCGGGCATGTTTGTGCTGACGATTCTGCTGCCCGTGCTGCTTGCTACGGCGGTGCGCGCGCTGACGCCCGGCGGCTCGCTGCCGTCCGTCGCCGCGCAGGCTGTGCTCGACGGCGTGTGTCCGCTGGGCGCGGGCGTGATGGCGGCGAGGTTTGCTTCCTTTGGCCGGATGCGGAAACGCATGACGGCCCGGCGGGCGCTCGGATGCCTGCTGCTTTGCGCGGGGGCGCTGCTCGCGCGCCGCTTTGCGCCGAGACTCATCCTCTCCCTGCCGGGGCTGGGGGAGAGCTGGCAGCTTCGCGTGAGCATGGATATGCTCTATGCCCCGGCGTGCGTTTTTGCGCTGGGCAATCTGCTCGACGCTGCGCCGCGCGCCCTGCTGCGCCCGCTGGCGGCGATGGGGCGGCAGTCGCTCTCCATGTGGCTGCTGTCCGCGGCGTTCTTCGGCGCGAGCGCCCCGCTGTGCCAGAGGCTGCTCTACGCACCGGTCTATCCGGTATTTGTGCTGCTCTGGGGGCTGGAGCTGTGCTATGTGGGCGCGTGCGCGCTCTCGGCTGTGCGGGCGGCGATTGCAAAAATTGCCGCAAGGGCTTTACAAATCGATGAAAATCGGGTATGATAACATCCATATGAAACGCGACGACGCAGGACGCGGTCGCTGTCCTTCCGCAAAGAGAGCCGAAGCTGGGTGAGATTTCGGACGGAGGGCGCGGCTTGGGATCACCTGCCAGTGGTCTCCCTGAACGCATGGCCTCAGGGGAGGACGGCAATGCCCCGTTACGGCAGTTAAGCGGGCGCTTTTTGAGCGCCAATTTGGGTGGTACCGCGAGCAGCCTCGTCCCATGACGGACGGGCTGCTTTACTTTTTCCCCGGGAAGGGGATGGAGGAGGAAGCACATGTATCAGAAGGTTTCAAACGACATGAACTTCGTCGCGCGCGAGGAGGAAATCCTCGAGTTCTGGCGCAGGGAGGACATCTTCAAGAAGACCGTGAAGCTCCGCGAGGGTGCGCCGGCCTTTACGTTCTTCGACGGCCCACCCACGGCCAACGGCAAGCCGCACATCGGTCACGTCGAAACCCGCGCCATCAAGGATATCATCCCGCGCTACCGCACGATGAAGGGCTACGACGTGCTGCGCAAGGCCGGCTGGGACACCCACGGCCTGCCGGTGGAGCTGGAGGTCGAGAAGATGCTTGGCCTGGACGGCAAGCCGCAGATCGAGCAGTACGGCATTGAGCCGTTCATCAAGGAGTGCAAGAAGTCC
>JALFHA010000240.1 GCA_022776785.1 Clostridiales bacterium
TTGCCGTCCTGTGCAGACGGAATTGCGCGAGCGTGTGCTGAAGGTGGCGGAGGAATGCGGATACAGCCCCAACACGGCGGCGCGCTCCCTGCTCAAAAAGCAGACCAATGCGATCGGCGTTGTGGTCAACAACCTGCACGATTCCTTCTTTCACGATCTGATTCTGGGATTCGAGTCCGCCGCAATGGAAAGCGAGTATAATATCGTGTTCTGCAGCGTGATGGGAAAAAGCGAGCAGGAAAAGCAGTCCTATCTGCGCTACCTGAGAAACGGCGTGGTTGACGGTATCATCCTCTATGGCACCTATCATTTTGACGAGCGGTTTATCCGCGAGGTGCACACGTCCGGCTTTCCGCTTGTCCTGATTGAAAACCGGGTTGCAGGCGTGGATACGCACAGCCTCCTTGTGGATAACCGGCAGGGCGTATACAATGCGGTGCGCTATCTGCATCGCTATGGCCATCGGCGCATCGCCTATATTGCCGGGAAACCGAACAAGAGCGTATGCATTGAGCGCCTTGAAGGCTATCAGGAGGCCATGCGCGACCTGCGGCTTGGCCCGGATGAGCGCTATATTCGTTCGCTGGAGAATGGAAGACAGGATGCTGCGGCGTTCATGAAGGCGTTTTTGACTATGGATGAGCGGGAACGCCCGACGGCCGTGCTCTGCTATGACGACGCGACGGCAGCCTGCGCCATCGACTGTGCGCAGGCTCTGGGATTTTCCGTCCCCGAGCAGATCTCCGTGATGGGCTTTGACAATCAGACCATCCCGCCCAGCGGCTATTCCGGCCCGGCGATTACGAGTGTGTCTCAGCCGCTGTTTGAAATCGGATTTGACAGCGTGCTGTTGCTGTCGCAGTTCCTGCGCGGGGAGCGCAAGGAAAGAATCTCGAGAACTTATGCCACCAGCATCGCGGAAAAGGCGTCTGTGGCACAATGCAGTCAGGATTGGAGCACAACATGAGGAGCAAGCATTATGTGATTGGCATCGACGGAGGCGGCACCAAAACAGCCTGCATGCTTGTGGACATGGAGGGGAGCGCCGTCGCATGCAGCACGGTCGGCGGATCGAATCACCAGATCGACGGCCTTTCTGCCGCGATGGAAAACGTTTGCCAAGCGATCGACGATGTGTGCGGCCAGATCGGTGTGAAACGCGAGGAAATCGGGTTTGTCTTCCTGGGCATGGCCGGCGCGGATATGCAGGAGGATTTTGCCCTGCTGCGCAGCGGGCTGAAGCGGGCGCTGGGCGAGATTCCCTTTGAAGTGGTCAACGACCTCTGGATCGTATTCAGCAGCGCGGCTGAGGATGACTGGGGCGCCGTCTCGATTTGCGGAACGGGCAGCAACATGGCGGTGAAGACGCGCGAGGGGAAGCTGTATTCCGTGCGCGCGCTGCGCTACACGCTGGGGAACTACGGAGGGGGACATCACCTGGCCGAGATCGCCCTGCACCATGCGTTCCGCTGCGAGGAGGGGACGGGCGAATACACCCGTCTGGTTGAGGAGCTGCCGGCGCTATGCCAGTGCAAAAATATGCAGGAGCTGGCGATGTGCATCTACAACAGCAATTACCGATATTACCGCGACTACAACATCCCGCGTATGGTCTTTGATCTGGCGGAGCAGGGCGATGCCGTCTGCCTGCGCATCATTGAAGAAATGGGGCAGGAAATGGGCGAGATGCTCGGGCGCCTGATCATCCGCTCCGGCATGGAGAAGCTGCCCGTTCCGGTGGTGCTTGCCGGTTCGCAGTACGCCAAGGATGCGAAGGGGCTGCTGCTCCGGCCCTTCGTCGAGGTCCTGAAGACCTATGTGCCGGATGCGCGGATCAGGCTGGCAGAGGATCCGCCGGTCTTTGGCGCTGTGATGGACGCCGCAGCGGCGCTTGGCAAACGTTTACCAGAGGAGACGAGGGAAAATCTTCGTCTCGTCGCTCGGCAAACGTTTTCCTAATGGAACGAGAGGGGGAAGACTGCGTGAGCCGGGAAATGTTTCTGTATCCTTGGGATGTGCTGGATGAAGGCGTGGAAACCATTGTGCAGCG
>JALFHA010000250.1 GCA_022776785.1 Clostridiales bacterium
AAAGCCATGTACCGCGTACTGATTGTGGATGACGAGATGCCCGCACTGCGCTTTGTGCGCAGCATCATCGAACAATTTGCCAAAGGCTTCCAGGTGACTTGCACCGCCACCAGCGGGGAGCAGGGGCTTGAATACCTGCAACAGCACAATGTGGAGCTGCTGATCACGGACATCAGCATGCATGGCATGAACGGCATTGAGCTCTCACGCGCCGCCCGCGCTCTGCAGCCCAATATCCACATTGTGATCATCAGCGGCTACGGCGAATTTGAATACGCGCAGGGCGCCATACAGGTTGGCGTGGACGATTATCTGCTCAAGCCCGTGAGCATCACCAAAATGACGGACATCCTCAAAACCGTCGAAAAGAAGCTGGATGCGGAGAACTCGGACATGGCTGCCTCCGTGCTGCCCGCCATCGCCTGCGGACAGCCCTATTCTGCGGAGAGCGCCGCTCAGCTGTGCCAGGGCAAGAGCTTCCGCTTCGCGCTGATCCGCTGGGGCAATCTGGACATGACGCTGCCCAAATGTCTGGGCGCCAGCGCGCTGGTGCAGCCCCGGGACGAGTATTTTCAGGTGCTTCGCGGGCGGGACGACGATGAGCGCGTGCTGATCGCCCCGGACGGCCCCATTGACGAGTACCTGACCCACCTGAGCGTATACATGACCAAGCCGGGCAATCTGAACACATGGACGGCGATTTATACCCCTTCCACGCGGGAAATGGAGTCGCTGCCGGCGTTTATCGAATGGGCGCTGACCCTGCTCTACCGCAAAACGGTGATCGGCAAGCACCAGATTCTTCCCTACGCCGGCGATACGACGACCGAAGAGCGCATGCGCCTGCCCGTTGCCGACCTCAAGCAGCTGGCGTTTTTCATCACCACCGGAAAATTCCGTCTCATCAAGGAGTACTTCGTCAGCCTTGCCGCCACATGGGAGCGGGAGCAGACGCCGCAGCGGCAGGTCTGGCATATGGGCCGTCAGCTGATTCATCAGGTCGCGGGCGTCTATCAGCCCGTTGCCAACCGGCTGGAGGAGGTGCTCACGGAGTTCAACGACATGATCCGCTGCGCCGCGTACTACGGCGATCTGGTATCGGGCATGTACGCCATGCTGTTTGACAACGGCAGGGTCAAGGACAGGAAGCTGTCCACGCAGGAGCTGTACGACTGCGCCGTGCAGTATGTGAAAGAAAACTACGCTCAGCCGCTGAGCATGCAGAGCGTGTGCGACGAAATCGGCATCTCTCAGACCTACCTGAGCCGCCTGTTCCGCAAATACAGTGACACGACCTTCAATGCCTTCCTGACCCGCTGCCGCATGGAGGCGGCGATGAAGCTGCTGCGGGAAAAGCCCGACCTCCTCCTGCGGGACGTGGCGGCCTGCGTGGGCTATGACGATTCCAGCTACTTCACCAAGGTGTTCCACCAGTACACGGGGCTGACGCCCTCACAGTTCACAGCAGGTATGTGACGTCGAAAAAGCAGGGCGTTCCTTTGGCGGGGACGCCCTGCTTTCCATTCAGGTTTCTGTTTCAGGTTTCTGTTTCAGCTTCCTGCATCATCTGCCGCAGTCGCTGCCGGTCGATTTTCATATTGGCGGTGTGCGGCATGTCATGAAGATGCACAAACCGGACAGGCAGCATGTACCGCGCAAGACGCTCCTTCAGGCCGGCTTTCAGCTGCTTTTCGTCCAGCTTACCGGAGTAGAAGCACCATATCCTGTCCTGCACTGGATCATGCAGCACGCAGCCCTCCTGCCAGTCCGGCAGCGCCCGGAGTGCCGCCTCCACCTCGCCAAGCTCCATGCGGTAGCCCATGTGCTTGATCTGGTTGTCCCTGCGTCCGAGCACCATCAGCTGTCCGTCCGGCAGGAGATATCCCATGTCGCCGCAGCGGTAGAATCGCTCCTGCCAGCCCCGATTGAGCGGATCAATGACCCACGCGCTCTGCGTTCGCTCCGGGTCACGGTGATAGCCGGAGGAGATCATCGGGCTGGACACCAGCATCTCGGCCGGCTCGCCCGGCTGCGCCTCGTTGCCGTCCTCATCCACAAAGAGGATATGGACGATGGGGAAGGGCCTGCCCACAGGCAGCCGGTCGCCCGCCTGATGCTCCCCCTCAACCTTGCCTACCGCCACGGAGAACATCTCCGTGCTGCCGTAAAAGTGCCACCAGTCCGCATTCGGCGTGGCGTCCATCCATGCCTTGAGCGGCAGCCAGGGCATGGATTCGCCGCTCATAATGCCCCATTTCAGGTCGGGCACGGACCCCGGCGTCAGCACGCCCGCATTGACTACACTGACAAAGCTTGAGGGCGTCATGCAGAGTTCGTTGATGTGATGCTCATTCAGGCAGGCGATCAGGCGCTTTGGGAAGGTCAGCACACCGGAGGGCAGCAGATAGGTCCTTGCGCCCAGCGCCACAGGCGGGAAAATATCCAGAATGGAGTTGGCATAGAAGAAGGGCGACTGATTGCCGAACACC
>JALFHA010000044.1 GCA_022776785.1 Clostridiales bacterium
TCACATGTGCACACGCAGCCACTCGGAATAAGAAATCCTACTTTTATGCGCAATTCATGAGAATCAGCGCGCATCGCGGCAAGAAACGTGCATATGTAGCCGTTGCCCATTCTATGCTTGTAGCACTATATCACATTCTCAAGGATGGTGTGGTTTTCAAGGATTTGGGAGCTGACTACTATAGTCAATTCAACAGGGAACGCAAGATCAATGCATACCTTAAAAAGCTAAAAGCGCTTGGCTGGGAAGCACCTGGAGTTGCTGCAAAAGCCTTTCAGATAAGCTCAAAATGTTCGATACAAAAGCTTTACAGGGGTAGTTTGCGCTTTTTTGCTACCCGAAAGATACGGTTTCAGAGTAAACCGGCATGATGCCGGTTGCATCACCGACCAAGTGACATAAGTCCCATTGCTTTGTGGTCGAGTCCGAAGCTTTGCAGAAGGACTTACAGAGTAAGATAGATTAGCAATCGCGAAGCGATAATGGGGTTTGTGGGGTTCGTAATCGGCGCCGCCGGTGGGACCGGAGTCCACCGCCGCCTGCGGCGGATGAAGGTGGACGAAGCGTCGGGAACCACAAGGAGCATCCTTTGGATGAGACTATGTGCGTTCCCCGGCGGATGAAGCCGATGAAGAACGGGCAATAGCCCCGGACTGAAATCCCCAAGCAGGTTTGGAATCGTAGCCTGCCGCCTGCTGCGCGGGAAACAGGCAGGCGGAGATTTGGAAACTGCAAGGAGCGCCTACGGCGCGACTATGCGGTTTTCCCGGATCGGCAGCCCAACGTCTCCCATTGATAAAGCATTTTTGTAAAGCAGTCAGGGAGCGAAGCGAGGCCTGACGGTGAGTTTTTGATGAAGCAACGGGGAAATCAGAAGAAATGGTTTAATCAAAGAATAGAATGACAATGGAAATCCGGACGCAGGGGAGTGAAGCGCCCGGATGTTTTTTTGAGACAGCGGGAACCTTTTGCCCGCGAGAATCGTCTGTATGGTGAGTGAAGCGGAACAGGCGGTCAGGGGCATCCGCTCTGACGGAGCAGGAAGGGGGAAAACGCATGGAGGGCGAGCTGCTGCGTGCGGCAAAGCGCGGAGACAGTGCGGCGTTTGAGACGCTGATGAGCGCCTATGAGCGAAAGATATATGGCCTGTGCCTGCGCATGATGGGCAATACCCACGACGGCGAGGACGCCGCGCAGGAGGCGATGCTGCGCATCTGGCAGAAGCTGGGGCAGTGCCGGGACGAGGCGGCGCTGCCGACGTGGATTTACCGCGTGACGGCCAGCGCCTGCACGGATGCGCTGCGCAGGCGCAGCAGACAGGCCGCGCCGTCGCTGGAGGGGCTGCGAGAGGAGGGCTTTGACGCCGCCGACCCCGCGCTGACCCCGGAGGATGCGGCGCAGGCGAGCGAGCGCAGGCGCGCGATGGACGAGGCGATTGCCGCCGTGCCGCCGGATATGCGCAGCGTGTTTCTGATGCGGGACGTACACGGCCTGAGTGTGGAGCAGACGGCCCGCGCGCTGGGCGTATCACAGGGGACGGTCAAATCGAGGCTGTCCCGCGCGCGGGAGAAGATTGCTCGGCGGCTTCGTGAAAGCGGCCTGCACACGGCATGAGGGGAGGGGATGAGAGCATGAAGGAGAGCAATATGCGCTGCGAGGCGCTGGAGGAGATCATCTTTTCCGGCAGGGAGATCACGGCTCTGGAGCGCCGGGCGATGGAGGCCCATGCGCAGCACTGCGCGGCCTGCCGTGCGCTGCTTGAGCAGGAGGATGTGCTGCGCGGCGCGCGGGCGCTCGATGAGGACGTGGAGGTACCGACGCAGTTTTCCCAGCGCTGGCGCAGGGCCGTGCGCCTGACGCCGCAGCGGGAGAGCCTGCCGCGGCGCATTGCCACGGTGCTTGACGGCCATCCGCGCGGGAAAGCGGCTGCGCGGCTGGCAGCCTATGCCTGCTGCGCGGTGGTGCTGGTTGGCGTGGGCGCGGGACTGGGCGGCAGGCAGCAGGATGTGCCGACGGTCTATGGCGCGCAGACGCGCATGAGCGCCAGATATGCGGCGACGGACAGCTTCGAGGAGGACGCCGCGTATGAGACGGCGGGCAGCGCGGGCTTGTCCGCAAACGGGCTGAGCGTGGACGGCGGCGCGCAGGAGGAGAGAAAGATCCTGCGCACGGCACAGCTCGATGTGCGTACTTCGCACTTTGACGAGGCGCTTGCCGCGCTGCGCGGGCAGACAGCGGCGCTGGGCGGCAGCGTAACGAGCTGCGACGTGTGGGGCAAGGAGGGCACGGCCCGCTCGGCGACGCTGGAGCTGAGCATCCCCGAGGGCGAGCTGGACGGCTTTCTCACGGGCGTGGGCGAGCTAGGCACGGTGACGCGCAGCCAGAGCCGCGCGCAGGACGTGACGGCGGCCTATCAGGACAACGCCTCGCGGCTGGAGAGCGCGCGGGCACAGAAGCAGCGGCTCGACGAGCTCTACGCGCAGGCGCAGGACATGGAGGACATCGTGACGCTGACGGACGCGATCTTCTCCGTCCAGCAGGAAATCGACGCGCTGGAGGGGCAGAACCGCTCCATCGACGCGCGCGCAGCCAATGCGCAGGTGACGGTCAGCCTGACGGAGGTGCTGGAGGAAGCGGAACCGGAGCAGACGCCCTTCACCCGTGCGCTGGCGGAGCAGGCCGGGGCGGGGCTTGAGGCGCTGGGCGATTTCCTCGCCTCGCTGGCGATGGCGCTGGCATGGGCTCTGCCGTGGCTGGGCATCGCGGCGGCTGTCACGCTGGGCGTGCTGCTTGTGCGGCGCTGGCGTCACAGGCGCTGATGCGCAAGCGAATTGTGGAAAAAATGTGAAATTGTGCCGGAAGCGCAAAAGGTGGGAACAAATGCGCGGGCGGATTCGTCTTGATGGATGAAGGGCGGCAAAAGCCGCCCGCGCAGCCGCCCGATTGCCGGGCGGGGAACAGGTACGGCGCGCGATGCGCCGGGATGCAAGCCAAAGGAGGAAAAACGATATGATGAAGAAATGGATGGCGGCCCTGCTGGCCGTGCTGATGCTCACGGGCGCGGCGGCGCTGGCCGCGGCGGACAACGATGTCGAGATCACGGCGACGGGC
>JALFHA010000292.1 GCA_022776785.1 Clostridiales bacterium
CTGCTGATGCTGGGCCGCGTGGAGCGGCTGCTTTCGGGCATCTATCCCCCTGCGGACTGGGCGGCGCAGGCTGCGACGGGCCGGGCAGGCGCGTGGCTGCCGCTGGCGGGCACGGCGCTGCTAGCGCTGGCGCTGATGCTGGCGGGCTGCACGGCGGGCTTTGTGCGCATCGCCGATGCGCTCGCGCAGGGCACGCCCACGAGGAAGGGCCGTGCGGCCGTGGGGCGCAGGCGCTCGCCGCTGGCGGCGCTCTACGTCAAGGAGGCGCGCCGGTATGCATCCAGCTCGATCTACATGATGAACACGATGGTCGGCTGGCTGATGTATGCGATGATGACGGTGGCCGTCTGCGTGACGGATGTTTCGACCATCCTCGCCGTGGTGGCGCCGATTCCCGGCGTGGGTCAGCGCGCGCTGACGCTTTTGCCGCTGGCTGCGGCGGTGCCGGCTGGCATGTCGGCAACGACGCCGTGCTCCATCTCGATGGAGGGGCGGCAGATGGACACTCTGCGCGCCATGCCCGTGAGAAAGCGGGACTGGCTCGGCGCCAAGCTGCTCCTGAGCCTGAGCATCGCCCTGCCGCCGATTGTGCTGTGCGGCGCGGCGCTGAGCGTGCGCCTGCATCTGAGCGCGGGGCTCGCCGCGGCGATGATTCTCGCGCCGCTGGGCAACGCGCTGCTCACCGGCACGGTGGGGCTGGCGCTCAACCTGCGCTTCCCCA
The DNA here is from genome assembly GCA_022776785.1 of Clostridiales bacterium. GTDB lineage: Bacteria > Bacillota > Clostridia > Christensenellales > Aristaeellaceae > Ventricola. Next base: position 722 of record JALFHA010000292.1, read on the forward strand.
AGCTCGACTGGGAGCAGGAGGTGGAGGCCGTCAAACAGGGGGTGTCGGTGCTGCTGACGATTCTCTTCGGGATGCTCGTGCCGATTGCCTGCGGCGCGGCGATGGTGCTGTGGGGTTGATGGATGATGGCGGGAGAAGCAAATCGCTTTTCCCGCTTTTTTCATGCTTTTTACCTGCGCGTGGCGGTTTCCTTAACGCGGACACTTTACAATGGACGCGTCCTCAGGAGAGGACTGAAGCTGAAAAGAAGAACATGAAAAGAAGGAGAGAAATCCCATGCGCAATTTTGTCAAGAAGCTGCTCTGCGCCGCGCTGGCGCTGACCTGTGTTTCCGCTGCGGCCTGCGCGGAATTCGAGGCGAACAAGGGGATTGCCGTCATTTCCCGTGAGGATGGCTCCGGCACGCGCGGTGCTTTCGTTGAGCTGACCGGCGTCGAGCAGAAGATCGACGGCAAGAAGGTCGATATGACGACGGAGGATGCGGAAATCACCAACAACACCGCTGCCATGCTGATGACCGTAGCGGGCGACCCGCAGGCGATTGGTTACGTGTCCCTCGGCTCTCTGAATGATTCCGTGAAGGCTGTGAAGGTGGCCGGCGTTGAGGCGACGGCTGCGAACGTCGCCAGCGGCGACTACAAGCTGGCTCGTCCATTCAACATCGCATGGCGCGCGGACGCGCAGAGCGACCTTTCCAAGGACTTCATCGCCTTCGTGCTCAGCGCTGAGGGCCAGAAGGTCGTCGCGGACAATGGCTATGTCGGCAACGCTGACGCGGCTGCATATGAAGGCACCGGCGCCGAGGGCAAGCTGATTGTCGGTGGTTCCTCCTCCGTCTCTCCGGTGATGGAGAAGCTGATCGAGGCCTATGCGCTCGTCAACCCGAACGCCGTCGTCGAGCTGCAGACGACCGACTCCACCACGGGCATGACCTCCGCCATCGACGGCTCCTACGATGTGGGCATGGCCTCCCGTGCGCTCAAGGAGGACGAGGCTGCTCAGCTTGAGAGCGTCGCCATTGCCATGGACGGCATCGCGGTCATCGTGAACCTCGAAAACCCGGTGGACGAGCTGACCGTGGAGCAGATCGGCGGCGTGTTCTTGGGCGAGATCACCGCTTGGAACGAGCTTGTGAAGTAAGCAAACACACAGCCCCGACTGGGCCGCGGAAACTGCTCTCTATGAGGAGAGACGCCCGCGGCCCCTTGCGCATGTCAAGGAGGCAATGGATGAACCTGATCAAAAACAAGGATGCGCGGCGAAGCACCTTTCTTGCGCATTGCAGGGAAAAGGGCTGGCTGCGCGAGACGGCGATGCGAATCGTGTTCCTGCTGGCGGCGTGCGTCTCCATCATCAGCGTGGCGCTCATCTGCGTGTTTCTGCTGGCGAACGGACTGCCTGCCATCGCCGAAATCGGCCCGCTCAAATTCCTGACCGGCAAGACGTGGAAGCCCGGCGCGGACATCTTCGGCATCTTCCCGATGATCATGGGCAGCATTTATGTGACCGGCGGCGCGCTGCTGCTGGGCGTGCCCATAGCGCTGCTGACAGCGATGTATCTGGCGTTCTTCTGCCCGAAGGCGGTATATCGCCTGATCAAGCCGGCCATCGAGCTGCTGGCGGGTATTCCCTCGGTGGTTTACGGCTTCTTCGGCTTGGTGGTGCTCGTGCCGATGGTGCGTGCACTCGGTGAGCACTGGGATGGCAGCGGCAAATCGATGCTCACCGCCTCCATCCTGCTGGCGATCATGATCCTGCCGACAATCATCGGCGTGGTGGAGCCCGCGCTGCGCGCTGTGCCGTCGAATATTCACGAGGGCGCGCTGGCGCTGGGTGCGACGCACGAGCGGGCGGTCTTTACGGCGGTCGCTCCGGCGGCGAAAAGCGGCATTCTCGCGGGCATCGTGCTGGGCGTCGGCCGCGCGATGGGCGAGACGATGGCGGTCATCATGGTGGCAGGCAATCAGGCGCGTATGCCCAAGGGCATTTTGCAGGGCGTGCGCACACTGACCGGCAACATCGTCATCGAAATGGGCTACGCCGCCGGACTGCACCGCGAGGCGCTCATCGCCACGGGCGTGGTGCTCTTCGTGTTCATCCTGATCATCAACCTCGCGTTCTCCGCGCTGAAAGGGAGGAAAGCCGCATGACACAATCCGTCTGCTCCCGGGAGGGGAGCTTCCCGCGCGGCAGGGGGGAGGCTCTGGGCTCGCGCATCCGCCGCGCCATGCGCCACCCCGGCTCGCTGGCGCTGAACCTGCTCGTGCATCTGGCCGCGCTGCTGACGCTGCTGGTGCTGGGCTTCCTCATCGCCTACATCCTCGTGCACGGCGTGCCGAACCTGCGAGCGGAGATGTTCTCGCTGACCTACACGTCCGAAAACCAGTCCATGCTGCCCTCCATTATCAACACCTGCTTCCTCACCCTGCTGGCGCTGGCGGCCGCCGTGCCGGTGGGCGTGGGCTCGGCCATCTATCTGGTGGAATACGCGCGCAAGGGCAGCCGGCTGGTGAAGCTGGTACGCGTGACGACGGAGACGCTTTCGGGCATCCCGTCCATCGTGTACGGCCTGTTCGGTATGCTGTTCTTCTCCAAGGCGCTGGGCTTTGGCTACTCGATGCTCTCCGGCGCGCTGACGGTGGCGATGATGATCCTGCCGCTGGTGATGCGCACCACGGAGGAGGCGCTGCTCTGTGTGCCCGACAGCTACCGCGAGGGCAGCTTCGGTCTGGGCGCGGGGCGGCTGCGCACGGTGGTGCGCGTGGTGCTGCCCAGCGCCGTGCCGGGCATCCTCTCGGGCGTGATTCTGGCCATCGGCCGCGTTGTCGGCGAGACGGCGGCGCTGATGTACACCTCCGGTACGGTCGCCAAGATCGCGGGGCTGTTTGACACGGGCAGCACGCTCGCGCTGCACATGTACAAGCAGGCCTCCGAAGGCCTGTATACCGAGCAGGCCTACGCCACCAGCGTAGTGCTGCTGGTGCTCGTGCTGGCGATCAACCTGTGCTCAAACCTCATTGCCAAAGCGTTTACAAAGGAGAGGTGACGGCGGATGACAAGCAAGATATCGGTCAAAAATCTCGATCTGTACTACGGCGGCTTCCACGCGCTCAAGGACATCAGCCTTGACATGGGGGAGCGGGAGATCACGGCGTTCATCGGCCCGTCGGGCTGCGGCAAGTCCACCTTCCTCAAGACACTCAACCGGATGAACGATCTGGTGGAGGGCTGCCGCATCACCGGCGACGTGCGGCTTGACGGCGAGGACATCTACGGCGGCATGGACGTGAGCACGCTGCGCAGGCGCGTGGGCATGGTGTTCCAAAAGCCGAATCCCTTTCCGATGAGCGTCTACGACAACATCGCCTACGGGCCGCGCACGCACGGCATCAAGAAGCGCGACGAGCTGGACGCCATTGTGGAAAAGAGCCTGCGCGACGCGGCCATCTGGGACGAGCTCAAGGACAGGCTCAAAAAGAGCGCGCTGGGCCTCTCCGGTGGCCAGCAGCAGCGGCTGTGCATCGCGCGGGCGCTGGCGGTACACCCTGAGGTCATCCTAATGGATGAGCCGACGAGCGCGCTCGACCCGATCTCCACGGGCAAGATCGAGGATCTGGCGCTGGAAATCAAGAAGGACTACACCATCATCATGGTGACGCACAACATGCAGCAGGCTGCGCGCGTGTCGGATAAAACGGTCTTCTTCCTGCTGGGGGAGATCATCGAGAGCGGCGAGACGGAGCAGATATTCTCCGCGCCGCGCGACCGGCGCACCGAGGACTATGTGACGGGCCGCTTCGGCTGACGGGAGGGGAGCGCTATGCGCGAGCAATACGACAGGCAGCTCAAAAAGCTGAACGACGAGCTGATTCGCATGGGCGAGATGATCTGCGAGGCGATTGCCGGCGCGGTGGGTGCGCTGGAAAAGCGCGATGACCGCCGGGCGAGGGAGATCATCGCCTACGATGAGGAAATCGACCAGCAGGAGCGGCTGGTGGAGTCGATGTGCTTCAAGCTCCTGCTCTCCCAGCAGCCCGTGGCGGGCGACCTGCGGCGGGTTTCCTCGGCGCTGAAGATGATCACCGACATGGAGCGCATCGGCGACCATGCGGCGGACATTTCCGAAATCGAGCTGATGCTCGAGCGTCTGCCGCCGATGAGCAATGCCCACCTGCGCGAGATGGCCGCTGAGACGCGCGCCATGCTGCTTGCGAGCATTGAAGCGTATGTGGAGCGGGATGTGAACAAGGCGCAGGCGGTCATCGACCGGGACGACGTGGTGGACGATCTCTTTGACACGGTGAAGGGCGAGCTGATCGCCGCAATCCGCGAAAGCCCCGAAAACGGCGAGCCTGCGACTGACCTGTTGATGGCGGCCAAGTACTTTGAGCGCATTGGCGATCATGCGACGAATATCGCCGAATGGGCGATTTTTGCGATGACAGGGCGGCACGCGGGCGAGTAACCGCCGGATTTAACCTGAATTTTACGATTTATTCTTGACGGCTTTACAGGGGCTTGCTAAGATGAACGAGGATTCCCGACACATGGCGAAGAAAATTCAAAAGGATGAAGTGTGCGTATGGATATTTTCGGAGTCCTCAACATGCTCTGCGGGCTGGCGCTCTTCCTGTACGGTATGCATGTGATGGGCGGCGGCCTGTCGAGCATGTCCGGCGGCAAGCTGGAGAGCATCCTCGAGCGGCTGACGCAGAGCAAGCTCAAGGCCGTTGCGCTGGGCGCCGCGGTGACGGCGGTCATTCAGTCTTCCTCGGCGACGACGGTCATGGTCGTGGGCTTTGTCAATTCGGGCATCATGCGTCTGTCACAGGCGGCAGGCATCATCATGGGCGCGAATATCGGCACGACGATTACGAGCTGGCTCCTCTCGCTGACGGGCATTGAGGGCGGCAGCCTGTTTTTGCAGCTGCTCAAGCCCTCCTCGTTCACGCCGGTCATGGCGATCATCGGCGTGGGCTTTCTCATGTTCTCCAAGTCGGAGAAGAAGCACAACATCGGCACGATTCTCATCGGCTTTACTGTGCTCATGTGCGGTATGGAGATGATGAGCGACGCCGTCAAGCCTCTGGCGAACGTGCCGGAGTTTACCGGTATCCTGCTGCGCTTCTCCAATCCCGTGCTGGGTATGCTGGCGGGCGTGTTGCTCACAGCTGTGATCCAGTCCTCCTCCGCGTCGGTGGGCATTCTGCAGGCGCTGTGCGCGACAGGGGCCGTGACTTACGGCGCGGCGCTGCCCATCATCATGGGCCAGAATATCGGCACCTGCGTGACGGCCATGCTCTCGAGCGTGGGCGCGAGCAAGAACGCCCGGCGTGCGGCGCTGATTCACCTGTACTTCAACCTCATCGGCACGGTGCTGTTCATGGTCGTCTTCTATGCGGTCAACGCGATCTTCCCGTTCGCCTTCCTGGACGACGCGGCGAACGCGGCGGGCATCGCGGCCATTCACACCATCTTCAACGTCGTGGCGACGGCTGTGCTGCTGCCCTTCTCCGGCGCACTGGAGAAGCTGGCGACGCTCACCATCCGCGATGACGAGAAGGCCGAGCGCATCGACGACTTCCAGCTCCTGGACGAGCGCTTCCTCTCCACGCCGGGCTTTGCCGTGGAGCAGTGCCGCGTGGTCTCCGGCCGCATGGCCGAGCTGACGCGCGAGGCGATCTTTGACGCAATCGACCTGATCGACGGCGGCGAGTACACGGCGGACAGGGCGGCCCGCATCGAGGCGCTGGAAACCAAAATTGACCGCTATGAGGACAATCTGGGCACCTACATGGTAAAGCTCTCGCGCGAGAAGCTCTCCCGCGAGGATGGTCATACCGTGTCCGTGCTGTTGCACTCCATCAGCGACTTTGAACGCATCTCCGACCACGCGGTTAACCTGCTGGATTCCGCCAGGGAGATGTATGAAAAGAAGATGGCCTTCTCGCCGATGGCGGCGGGGGAGCTGCACGTCTTTGCGCAGGCCGTGCGCGACATCGTGACGCGCTCGACGGACTGCTTCCTCAAGAGCGACGTAGAGCTGGCCAAGACGGTCGAGCCGCTGGAGGCGTGCATCGACGAGCTGAACGTGACCATCAAGTCCCGCCACATCGAGCGATTGACGAACGGGCAGTGCACCATCCAGCTCGGCTTCGTGCTCACCGATATTTCTACCAACTTTGAGCGCGTATCCGACCACTGCTCCAACATCGCCATCTACCAGATTCAGGTGCCCAAGGACGAGTATGACACCCATGAGTATCTGCTGAACATGAAGCGGCAGGATCACGACGAGTTTGACCGGGAGGAGCTCGCCTACGAGCGGCGCTACCATCTGCCTCAGTGATGGCGCTGGCCGGAGACTGTCAAGGCAACGGGAGGGTTGACCGTGATCTACATTGTGGAGGACGACCGCAACATACAGGAAATTGAACTCTTTGCGCTCAAGAACAGCGGCTATCAGGCGATGGGCTTTGAGACGGCGAAGGACTTCTACAAGGCGCTCGACAGCCGGCTGCCTGAGCTGGTGCTGCTGGACATCATGCTGCCCGATGAGGACGGCATGAGCATCCTCAAGCGCCTGCGCTCGCGCCCGGATACCCAGCGCGTGCCCGTTATTCTGGTGACGGCCAAGACGACGGAGCTTGACAAGGTCAAGGGCCTCGACGGCGGCGCGGACGACTACATCGCCAAGCCGTTCGGCGTGATGGAGATGATTGCACGCGTCAAGGCGCTGCTGCGCCGCTCCGGCGGCTCAGAGGACAGCCTACTGACCTGCGGCGATGTGACGCTGGACGGCGAGAAGCGCATGGTCTTTGCTGCGGGCAAGCCGGTGGAGCTGACCTACAAGGAATTCGAGCTGCTGCGCCTGCTGATGAAGAACCACGGTATCGTCATCTCGCGCGACGTCATCATGGAGCGCGTGTGGGATTCGAGCTTTGAGGGCGAGAGCCGTACCATCGACGTGCATGTGCGCACGCTGAGGCAGAAGCTGGGGCCGAGCGGCTCCCTGATTAAGACCATCCGCAATGTGGGCTACATGGCGGACGCGACAAAATGAGATACAGGGCGCTCCAAGACTGCGTGTTCTGCGCGGCATGGGGCGCCGTCTCTGTTGGGCGGGAGGGCGTAACCGTGAGAAAAAAGATCCTGACGTATTTCATCTACATTATTCTTGCGGCGACGGCGGCAAGCGCCGTGTCAATGGGCCTGCTGAGCTACAGCATGTTCGAGGAGCAGGTGCTGGGCAGCCTGCGCTACGATGCGCAGGCGCTTGCGGCGCTGGTGGAGCAGGGCGGGGAAGAGCGCCTGCCGGGACTGGATGTGCGTGTCCGCGTGACGCTGATTCGCGCCGATGGCACCGTGACCTACGACAGCGAGGCGAATCCCTCGAGCATGGGCAGCCATGCGCAGCGCCCGGAGGTCGCACAGGCCCTTGCGGATGGCGAGGGCAGCGATGTGCGCAACTCGCAGACCGTCTCGAGGAACACCTTTTACTACGCGCTGCGCATGAGCGACGGGAGCGTCGTACGCGTGGCGCAGGAGGCCTCCAATATCTGGAGCATTTACATGAGCGCTGCGCCGATGATCGTGCTGCTGCTGGCACTGCTCATCGGTGTGTGCGTGTGGGCGGCGCGGCTGCTGACGATACGGCTGGTCGGGCCCATCGAGCAGATGACGGCGCACCTTGACAACGTGAGCGGCGTGGCGCGCTACCCGGAGCTGGAGCCGTTCATGGAGATGATCGAGCGCCAGCATGAGGAGATCCTGCGCAGCGCGGATATGCGCGTGGAATTTACGGCGAACGTCTCACACGAGCTCAAGACGCCGCTGACGTCGATCTCCGGCTATGCGGAGTTGATTGAGAGCGGCATGGCAGCGGGCGACATGGCCAAGCGCTTTGCCGGTGAAATTCACAAGAGCGCCAACCGCCTGCTGACGCTGATTAACGACATCATTCGTCTCTCACAGATGGATTCGCCCGAGCAGGAGCTGCATCTGGAGAGCGTCAATCTGGCGCAGGTTGCGCAGGCGACGGTGGAGCAGCTCCGCCTGAGCGCCGCGAAGATGCAGGTGTCGCTGGAGCTGGACGCGCGCCCCGCAGCCGTCTGGGCGGACAGGCGCATGATGGAGGAGTTGATCTACAACCTGACGGACAACGCCATCCGCTACAATGTGCGCGGTGGAAGCGTGCGCGTAGCCGTGCATCCCGTGCGGGAGCGGGTCATCGTCTGCGTGCAGGATACGGGCATTGGCATCTCGAAGGAGGATCAGGAGCACATCTTCGAGCGCTTCTATCGGGTGGACAAGAGTCGCTCCAAGGCGACGGGCGGCACAGGCCTGGGGCTGGCGATTGTCAAGCACATCGCTGCCAAGCACAATGCGGCGATTACCGTGGACAGCGAGCTGGGGCGCGGAACGACGATCACCGTTTCCTTCGAGCGGATGACGAAGGCGTAGCGCGGCATCCGCTCAAAGGAGACGATGAATATCACATTTCTCCGAAAAAAGTTCAAAAAAGTGCTTGACAAAAAGCGTAAAGCGCAGTATACTAACTGAGCTGTCAGCGCGAGGCACCAAGCAAGCGGCTGACAGATGATCCTTGAAAACGATACAGAATCAAGAAGAACGCGGAC
>JALFHA010000083.1 GCA_022776785.1 Clostridiales bacterium
CATGCAGAGAACCGCAAAGCGAGGGCCCTCGTGGCTCAATCCAAGCCTGATCGGCAAGGCGTTCTTCATCGCCTTCTTCGTCTACCTGTTTCTGGGCTTCATGCTCCTACCCTGCCTGAACACCATCACGCAGATCTTCACCGTCAAAAACGCAGCAGGGCAGACCGACCCCTTCGCGGTCATCCGCTTCTTCTTCGCGGGCAACATGCCCAAGTTCGTGTGGAATTCGCTAAAGCTCGCCATCTGCCTCGTCGTGACGGTCAACGTCATCGGCATATCCATCGTGCTAATGACGGAGTACTTTGACATCAAGGGCGCGCGCATCCTGCGTATGGGCTACATGACCACGATGATCTACTCCGGCGTGGCGCTGGTTACGGGCTACCTGTTCCTCTACGACTCCGACGGCATCCTCACCACATGGCTGGCCAACCTCCTGCCGGGCATGAACCGCAACTGGTTCTCCGGGTTCAACGCCGTGCTCTTCACGATGACGTTCGCCTGCACGAGCAACCACATGCTCTTCCTGCGCAACGCCATCCGCGGCATCGACTACAACACCGTCGAGGCCGCGCGCAACATGGGTGCAAAGCCCTTCACCGTGCTGCGCAAGGTCGTCTTCCCGACGCTGATTCCGACGCTCTTCTCGCTGACGGTCATGACCTTCATCACCGGATTGTGCGCCATGTCCGCGCCGACGCTGCTGGGCTATGACTCCATCAACCCGGAGATCGTCCGGCTGGCAGGCTCCTCGACGGCGGACGAGGCCTTCCCGCAGGCGCGCGCCGCCCTGCTCTCCATCATTCTGGCGATGTTCACCATCGTGCTGCTGACCGTGCTCAGCGCCTATGAGCGCAAGGGGCACTACCTCTCCGTCAGCAAGACAAAGGCCAAGCTCGTCAAGCAGAAGATCACCAACCCCGTGGCGAATGTGCTGGCGCACATCTACGCGTATGTGCTGTTCATCATCTACATGACCCCCGTGGTGATGATCGTGCTCTTCGCCTTCCAGAACTATCCGGCCATCCGCTCCAAGACGCTGGACGTAACCAACTGGACGCTGATTAACTTCTTCGGCACGCAGGATTACGAATTCCTCACCAACCGTGGCAAGCTCAAGACGCGCACCGGCGCGATTTCCGGCCTGTTCTCCAACGCGGATACCGTCGGCGGCATCCGGCTGAGCTTTGTGCTCTCCGCCATCGCGGCGGCGCTGGCGTGCGTCATCGTCGTGGTCGCGGTCAACTACATCTTCCGCAACAAGGGCAAGAAGCGCGCCACCGTGCTGGAATACAGCCTGCTGTTCCCGTGGCTACTGCCCACCATCCTGATCTGCTACTCCTACCGCACGTTCTTCAACTCCGAATCCGTGGCTTATGTGTTCAACAACAACCTCTACATGCGCGAGAATGTGCGCTTCCTCATCGTCATGGCGTACACGGTCGTCAAGATACCGTTCGCCCTGCGCATGATTAAGGCGGCATTCTACGCCATCGATGACGAGCTGGAGGAGGCCGCGCGCAACCTCGGCGCGAGCAGCGTCGTTGCCTTCCTCAAGGTCAAGCTGCCCATCATCATGCCGAGCGTGCTGGCCGTCTTCGCGCTGAACTTCAACGCGCTGTTCACCGAATACGACATGTCGGCCACGTTCCACTCGAGCTACGGCAAGACCTACGCTATGGTTATCCAGAACATGTGCGCCGAGGAGGGCCGCGACGGCTACAACGTCAACGCCTCCGGCAGACGCTGCGCCTCGACCGTGTTCATCATGATCGTCTCCGGCGTCATCCTCTACCTCGTCTACGGCGTGGGCGCGCGCGATCTGGGCGAGCGATTGGAGATTCGCGAGAAGCGCCGCAAGCGCCTCGCCAGACTCAAGGCCATGCTGCCCGGCGTCAAGCGCGTCAGCGCCGAGGGCGTGCCGCATGGCGCGTCCGAGACGAAGGAGCGTGCAGGTTAATCGAGCTTGTTCCCTCCATCGCTCCGCGCAGTCCGTGCGGAGCGATTTTCATTGCACAAAAAGCAGGTGAACCACATGGATTGCATTCTCGCCGAGGCCCTGAGCCTCAACCCCGTGCAGGATGGCTCAGGCCGTCCGCTGCACCTTGCCCGCCGACTGGATGAGCAATCTCCCAAGGCCATCGCCATGCGCGTGCTGCTCGGCCGTGAGCCTATCCCCTTCTTTCTGCGCGTACACGAGGCGCTCTGCGCGCTCATCCATTCGGACGACCCGCTCGTCATCGTCACAGACTGGTCCGATCCGTGCGAGGTCGTCGGCCTGCGCCTTGAAACGCCGGACGGCACGCGGAACATGCCGCAGCTCTGCTTCCTCGCGCTGGAAACGAATTGGGGCGACCTCTCCGCCTCGGGCATTGAGCACATCTTCGGTCACGAGCTCTCCCATCTGTGGCTGCACAGGATGGGCTATGACGCGGCGCGCTCCCGCGCCAACCGCTTCCACACCGTCACGGCGATAACGGACGGCTATCTCGCCTTTGCGGAGGGCTTCGCCGAGCATCTTGAAATCCTCTCCGCTGAGCGAATGGGCACGCTGAACGTCGATGTGCTCTACGACCGAGGCTATGATGTGGGCGCGTGGCTCTGTCTGCGCGATGAGGCGCTGCGCATCCACGGTGTGCGCGAGAACCGCTTTCTCTACCTCCCCGCGCTGCCGGAGGAGGACGAGGACGACTACGCCGCGCTCCATGCCGCGCACAATACCTCCTCGAGCGTCATGCCGGAGCGGCTGAAAAACGGCGCGCAGGCGATGGCAAGCGAGGGGCTGATTGCCTCATTCTTCTACCGCGTCCTGCGCTGCAATGCGCTGCTAAACAAGCCCCTGCCCGACGCGTTGCGCAATGCTCTCCCGGATGCACCCTGCGCACAGGAGGCGCTGCTGCTCAGGGAGCTTTGGGCGCTCTCCCACGTCCGCATGGACAGCGCGCACCTGCTTACCGATTTTGTCGGCGCGTACGGCGCGTGCTTCCCCCAGGAGCGCGAGGCGATGCTGCGCGTCTTTGCCGAGGTGACGGAGCTCGTCACCGTCAGCCGGGATGCGCCCGCCGTGTTTGGCGCGCTCTACCGCATCGGACGGCAG
>JALFHA010000100.1 GCA_022776785.1 Clostridiales bacterium
ACGAATGCGAGCGCCTTTTCGCCGTCGCCATGCACGCAGACGGAATCGGCCACCAGTGGCACATCGATGCCGTTCACGGAGCGGACGACGCCCTCCTTCGCCATGCGGATGACGCGGGCTATGGCCTCGTCCTCATCGGTAATCATGGCGCCGGGCTGGCTGCGTGGCACCAGCGTGCCATCGGCCTGATAGCCGCGATCGGCAAAGACCTCACTTTTGACGGGCAAACCGAGCGCACGGGCGGCGCGAACCATCGCGCTGCCGGACAGGGCGAGCAGCGTGAGACCCGGGTTGACCTCAAGAATGCCCTCGCAGACGGCACGGGCAAGCGCTTCGTCCTTTGCGGCCATGTTGTACATCGCGCCGTGAGGCTTGACGTGGCAGAGCGGCACACCCGCGGCAGCGCAGAACGCGCTCAGCGCGCCGACCTGATACTGGATATATGCCTTGACCTCGGCGGGCGCCGCGGCGATATTGCGCCTGCCAAAGCCCATGAGGTCCGGGTAGCCGGGATGCGCGCCGATGTGCACGCCGCTGGCCTTGCAGGCGGCGACGGTTTTCTGCATGACGAGCGGGTCGCCGGCGTGGTAGCCGCAGGCGATGTTCGCGGAGGTGATGTACGGGATGACGGCGCTGTCCATCCCGATGGTGTATGCGCCGAAGCTTTCGCCCAGGTCGCAGTTGAGGTCGATGGAAGGCATGAGGGGCACTCCTTTGCGTATGAAATACGAGCATGAACTTAAAGGTGCTTTCATAGACGCGAAGCGAAGAAGGGAGTTTGAGGGATGAAATCCCTCAAGCGGGTTTGGGCGGCAGCCCAATGTTCCCTTATTGTTCAAAAGAAAAAGCAGTTTCAGAGCAGGATGCGAAGCATCCTACGATTGAAACGGGGCTGATTCTGCAAAGCTAGATTTTAGCCGCAAAATAGTATAAGCGGCATCGGAAAGCACTACAGCTTGAGCACAGCATTCTTCACATCGGTGATGAACATGTGTCCCGGCGCATGCGTGATGACAAAGGGCGGCTTCGAGTGCATGACGACATTCTGGGGCGTTACGCCGCACGGCCAGAACACCGGCACTTCGCCTTCGCGGATGGTCACGGCATCGCCGTAATCCGGGTGGGCGAGGTCGCGGATGCCGATGGCCTCCGGACAGCCGATCTGCACCGGCATGCCGTGCACGCGCGGCATCTGCGCGGTGATGGCGACGGCGGCGGGCACCAGCGCGTGGGGAATCGGCCGCATACTCACCACCATGCTGCCCGAGAACACGCCTGCGGGCGCGCAGGGGATGCTCGTGTTGTACATCGGCACGTTCACGCCTTCCTCAATCTGGCGCACAGGCACGCCCGCTTCCAGCAGCGCCGCCTCAAACGAGAAGCTGCATCCGATAAGGAAGCTCACCAGCTCGCGGCCCGGCTCGTCAAAGAAGCGGGAGACGTCGGTGTATTCGCCGGTAAGCACGCCGTGCTCATAGACGCGGTATTTTGGAATGTCGCGCGCAATGTCGCTGCCCGCGCCGAACTGTGCAAAGGTGCGGCTGCCCGCATCGGCGACCTCCAGCAGCGGGCAGGATTTCGGGTTGCGCTGGCAGAAGAGCAGGAAATCCCACGCCAGCGCCTTGGGCAGCACGACGAGGTTGCCCTGCGCGTAGCCCGCGCACATACCGGTCGTCGGGAAATCGATTTTGCCCTCGCGGATCAGGGCGCGCACGGCGGCGGGGGACATGCTGGCGTAATCAGCCATGATCGATCAGCTCCTTGATTGTGCGCAGCTGCTGCGCGGTGTCGCGGCAGAGCCTGACGGCCTGCTGCGCGGTGATGGGGCGGAAGGCTGCGAGCTCGCCGGGGCGCAGCTGTGCGGCGGCGGACAGATCCGGCGCGATGACCGTGGCGATCTTCGCGTAGCCGCCGGTGGTCTGATGATCGGCGAGCATCAGGATGGGCTGGCCGTTGGCGGAAATCTGCACGGAGCCCTCGACGATGCCGTCGGAGAGGATGTCGCTGCCGTTTTTTGCGGCGGCGGCAGGCCCACTAAGCTTGACGCCCATGCGGTTGGAATCGGGGGTGACGGCATACAGCCCGGAGAAGAACGCGCGCAGGCCACCGGAGGTAAACGCATCGTCCTGCGGGCCGGGCACAGCGCGCAGCAGCGGAATGACCTGCTCTCCCAGATAGGCGTGAGCCGTGCGCGGCTGCAGCAGCCACGGCTTGCCCGCAAGGAGCCTCGATGCGCGCGCCGCCCGGTCGAGGGAATAGCCCGGCGCGGGCTTGCCGACGGGCAGATGGTCGCCCTTGTGCAGAGCGCGCCCCTCGACGCCGCCGATGCGGCATTTCAGATCGGTGGAGCGGCTGCCGAGCACGGGCGGGACATCCACGCCGCCCTGCACGCACAGATAGGCGCGCAGACCGGCGGTAAACATGCCGATCTCCAGCGTCGCGCCTGCCGCGATGCGCACGGGCGCATTCAGGGAGATCCTCTGCCCGTCCAGCGTCGGGACGCAGGCTGCGCCGGTGAGCGCGACGACAGTGCTTTGCTCAAACTGCACGGTCGCACCGGTGAGCGTCATTTCGATGGCGGCGGCGGTCGGCGGATTGCCGCAGAGCAGGTTGCCCAGCGCCAGCGCGTACTTGTCGCACGCGCCGCACTCGGGATAGCCCTGTGCGGCATGGCCTGTGCGGCCCATGTCCTGAACGGTGCTCAGCGGGCCGGGGGAGAGGATGTTCATGCACGGCCCTCCCTTTCCCGCACGGCAAGCTGCTCGAACTCGCGCGCGTCGATAGGCACGAAGCGAATGCTGTCGCCCGCGGCATAGGGCAGCTTGCGGCCTGGTGCAAACAGGCAAAGTGGCGTGCGGCCGATGAGCTGCCAGCCGCCGGGGGACTCCATCGGATAGATACCGGTCTGCTGCCCGCCGATGCCAACGGAACCAGCGGGAATCCGCGTGCGGGGCGTCGGCAGGCGCGGGGTGAACAGGCGTTCGTCCAGTCCGCCCAGATAGGGAAAGCCCGGCAGAAAGCCGAGCATGTAGATGCGGTAGGTGCGTCCGCTGTGCAGGCGGATGACCTCCTCCTCGGAGAGCCCCGCATGACGGGCGACGGCGGGCAGATCCTCGCCGTATGCGCCGCCGTAGCAGACGGGCACGTCCACCGTGCGGCCTGCCTGTGCGCCTTCGGATGAGATGTCCCCGGAGAGGAAGCGCAGCGCGGCGCACACGCTGTCATAGTCGGTGCGCAGCGGATCATAGCGTACCAGCAGCGAGGCGAACGCGGGCACGGATTCGGTGATCCCGGCGATGTGCGCCCGGCGTACGGCCTGCTCAAGCGCGGCAACCCTTGCACCCGTCGCCTCGCTGATCTGGCTGCCGAGCACGACGAGCGCACCGCAGGCGCCGACAGGGCGAATGTCGATGTCCATAAGGGCTCCTTTCTCAGCTGCGAGCAGCCATGCCGGTTTCAAAATAGCCCTTGGAGAGCACGGAGGCGAACCAGTGGTCGGAGCGATGGGAATAGCGCAGCGCATAGCGCGTGCACTGGCGCATCAGGCTGACGATCCCTGCATTCATCTTCGTGTCGAAGCCGTCGATGCCGGGCAGCAGAGAGCCGGTCATATCGATCATGCCGCTGCGCGCGGCCACGCGCATGACCTCCGCCTCCATCTCCTCGCTGTGCATGATCTCCATGTCGCGGCACAGATAGGCCAGCGCGGCGATGAGGCCATAGCAGCCCCAGTCTGAGCAGGTGGCAGTGATGATGCAGTCGGTGGAGCTGGCGGCCAGTATGCCGCCGCCGCAGCCGCAGGCGCATTCGCCCGGGGCGGTGTAGGGGACGAACGTGCGGATATGGTCGGCGATCAGACCCATGCCGATCTCATTGCCCAGATCGCCGATGGCGACAGAGGGCACGCCGCGCGCGCGAAGCGCATTCCACAGCACGTCGCTCTTGGCCTCCAGGGCGGAGACGTCCCTGCTGCCCGCGTTGTGATAGACGCCCCTTTCATTCGCGCCCGGCGCCTCCACAGAGATGACCGCAGCAGGCAGACCCTCGGCTATCATCGCACCGGCCTGAGCGGGCGCCTCTGATGCATCCTTGGTGAAGGCGATGACGCCCATGCTCAGCGGCAGCTCGCGCACTGTGGCGATGTCCTCATAGATATGCAGGCCGACGACGCTGGCGCAGCGCTTGACCGCCTCCACGCAGTCCTGCGGGCAGACGATGACCGGCTTGGCGCCGAAGGCGAGCACCAGCGCGCGTGAGAGCAGCATAGAGCTCACCATGCCGTCCATCTCCGGCACCTTATGCGGCAGCAGCACAAAGCCCATGAGGATGTAAACCAGGTCACCCTCATGCACGCTGCGGCACAGCGCCTCAGCGGCGTGCATGGTCAGCGGCTCACGGGTGGCGGCGCGGCTGCCCGCGTACAGGATGCGGCACACGCCATAGCCGCGGGGATCGAGCACCATCAGGGCATCCAGGTTTTCACCGACATTGCGTTTTTCCAGATCGTCGCGTTTCATGGCTGTGATCGTCCTTTCGGCAGATTCGCTTTGATTATAGCCATGACTATGAGAAAATGCAAGACATTTTTTGCAGAATTTCATTTTATATTCAGTATTCCGGGAAAATATGGAAATTCGGATAATGAGATGGGAATTCTATTCAATTCTGCAAACAACCTCACAGTTGCGCTGACAAATGGAATGAAGAGCGATTTTTGCAGCATCAGGCAACGCGCCATGAGAACGAGCCTTCAGTTTCCAAAGAGCAGCTTTCAGTTTTGACAAAGGCTTTTCTATTGGATTCAGGTCTGGCTGCAGGAGGCGAACAGACTCACAAGCCTTCTTTCACAAGAATATGGGAATCAGAAGGATTATGGCGCATCGTGCCAAGGTAAACGCAGAGGAGAACGTTTATGCCCGCTGCGTTTAGTCTGGCATTCACACAAACAACACAATTCCTGATTTTTTTTCAAAAACCCTCTTGCATTTTTCCAGAACTGTGGTATAATAGATTTCGTTCTGAGGAACGCGGCGGTAAATGAATGGTTTGGGACATTAGCACAGTTGGTAGAACGAAGTTCTCCGAGGTACGCTCCACACCCAAGGCAGTTAATGGTGAATCTGCACAAAATTCGCCGGGAATATTTGGGGCATTAGCACAGTTGGTAGCGCGCAACGTTCGCATCGTTGAGGTCAGGGGTTCGAATCCCCTATGCTCCACCATAAAAGGACGCTAATCTTGATACAAAGGTTAGCGTTTTTTCTTTGTCCGAAAAGCCTTGCACCGCAGGGCTTTTTCCATTTGTCTGGGTGCATGGAACGAGCTTTCCCCCTATTCTTTGGGTGCAAAAGGCGTCTTATGTTGGTTTCCCCCTATTCTGAGGGGCA
>JALFHA010000140.1 GCA_022776785.1 Clostridiales bacterium
GCCGCCGGGCAGATGGATTCTGTCCAGCATGTAGCCCACCGCCAGCGCGCACAGAAGGGTCAGCAGGAGCTGCGCCCCATGGCTCATGACCATCACCTCGCTGTTTAACGGATTCTTAACGGTTCGGATTTGCCGATGCGCCTGCCGACTGGCAGGCGCACCGGCTGATCCATGAAGAAGCGAATCGTCTCGCCGATTCGGTCAATCAGGCCTTCTTCTTCTTGAGCAGCGGCATGATGATCGGGCTGAGCAGCAGCACGAGGCACCCGAGGATCAGGACGCCGGCGATCGGATGCTGCACCGGGCTGCACATCGCAAAGATGTTCGCCTTGCTCATCAGGTAGCCGCGGGAGAAGTTCTGCTCGCACATGTTGCCCAGCACCAGGCCCAGAACGATGGCGGCGCTGTTGAGGTGGCAGGCGCGAACGATCAGGCCCAGCACGCCGGCCAGCACCATGATCTGCACGCTGGTGGCGGACATCTGGTCGCCGTAGGTGCCGATGAGCGCCAGCATGAGGATGATCGGTCCGAGGTAGGAATACGGAATGGCCAGGATCTGCGCGAACACCTTCGCGATGCCCATGGCGACGATGACCATCAGGATGTTGGTGACGATCATGGTCATGAAGGTCGCGGACAGGTAGGTCGGCTGGTTGGTCAGCAGCAGCGGTCCAAGCTGGACGCCCTTGAGCGTCAGCGCGGACATCATGACCGCAGCGGCGTTGCCGCCCGGGATGCCCAGGGAGAGCAGCGGCACCATCGCGCCGCCGGTCGCGGCGTTGTTGGAGGCCTCAGAGGCGGCGATGCCGTCGATGATGCCCGTGCCAAACTTCTCCGGATACTTGGAGAGCTTCGTCTCCATCGTGTAGCACATGAAGGAAGCGATGGTCGCGCCGGCACCCGGCAGGATGCCGACCACGGTGCCGACCACGGAGCAACGCAGCAGCGTCCACTTGATGGACAGCAGCTCCTTGAGCGAGGGCATCTTGGTGTTGACCTTGCCGCCGGTGACGCCGTCCTCGGCGGAGATGCGCTTTTTCTTCGGGTCGGTCTGCTTGAAGACCTCGGTCACTGCGAACAGACCGATGAGCACCGGGATCATGTCGATGCCGGCGAGCAGCTCGCGGCTGCCGAAGGTCAGGCGCTGCACGGCGTACATCTTGTCCTGACCGACGCAGGCGAGCAGCAGGCCGAGCAGACCGGAGATGATGCAGGTGAGGATGTGATCGCTGTCCAGGCACGTCAGAATGGACAGGCCCATGAAAGTCACGGCGAACAGGTCGCTCGGGCCGAACTGGAGGGCCGCCTTCGTCAGCGGCTGGGACAGCAGGAACATCGCCACAGCGGAGACGAGGCCGCCGATGGCGGAGGCCAGCAGCGCCACGCCGAGGGCCTTGCCCGCCTCGCCGCGCTGGGCCATCGGATAGCCGTCAAACGTCGTCGGCGCGGAGGACGGCACGCCCGGAATCTTGAACAGAATGGCCGTGATCGAGCCGCCGGTGATGGACGAGCAGTAAATGGCCGTCAGGAAGATGATGGCCGGAATCGGCTCCATCGTGTAGGTAAAGGTCAGGCCGAGGGCCACTGCCATCGTCGCGGAAACACCCGGCAGTGCGCCGAAGATCGTGCCCAGCACGATTGCAAGACAGACCATGAAGAACATGCCGGGATTGAAGACCGCCGCCAGACCGGAGGCAAGAAGTTCACCCATACTCATAATACTGCCGCCTCCTCACTTAAAAGATGTTCTTGACCGCGCCGACGATAGACTCCAGCCACAGCGCGAAGTTGCGCAGGAAGCCGATCGTGCCGCGCGGCAGGTTGACGCTGAGCATACCGCTGAAGATGATGTAGAGCACCAGCGTGATGCACACCGAGGCAATCGCCAGCCGGACGAGGTTCCTTTCGCCCAGCAGCATGCCGTAGAAGAACAGCACCAGCAGCGAGGTCACCATGAAGCCGAGCGTCTCCAGCAGCAGGGCAGCCGCCACCATGATGATGATGCCCAGAAACTGCTTGCTCTTGAGGAAGGTGGGAATGCTCTTTACAAATGCCGGCAGCGTAAACGCCGGGTTGCCCTTGTTCTTCCTGATGATCTTGATGATGTTGATAATCAGGCAGATTTCCAGCAGAATGATGATCGTCTTGGGCCACACATCCGGCTGAAGCACGAAGGGGTTCTTGGCCACCTTCGCAGGCACCGCCGCCTCCAGCACATGCGTAAAGAACGTGAAGCCAAGGAAGATGAAGAGCAGAATGTTGATAATCAATTCAAACACAGTGCCGCAACTCCTTTTTGTTATGCAAATCCTTCCGCAGGGCACCGGCCCAGGGCATGAAGCGGCAGGACTTGCATGGTTTCGTCGGTGATGAGACCGGCATCATGCCGGTGATTTAGGAAAGAGGGAGATGTTCCCCCTCTTTCCTGTCAATTTTCGTTCAGAATCCGCGAAGGCTTCGCCGGAATTCCGATTACTTCAGGTCGTCGTAATCCTTGACGAGGGTGCCCTGCTCGAGCATGTAGTCGTGCAGATCCTTGTACTCGTTCTGGCAGAAGGCGACGGTCTCCTCACCCGGAGCCGGGATCGGGCGCTCGTCATACGCAGCGTTGTGGGTGAATTCCTTCCAGGAATCGGACTGCTTGGCCTGCTCAATGGCGGCGACCAGCGCGTCAATAGCCTCCTGCGGGGTGCCGGACTTGGCGAAGATGCCGCGCCACGGGCCCATCACGGAATTGATGCCGTTCTCAACGGAGCACTGCATGTCGGGCGCGATGCTCATGCGGTTCTCGCACAGCGCGAGGATCGGCACGATGTCGCCGGACTCAACCAGGCCCGCGATGTCGTCCCAGCCGCAGACGTAGAGGTCGCAGTGGCCGCCGACAAGCGCGGAGTTCGCATCTGAGCCAGAGGAGTACGGGATCTCCATCAGGTCGAGGCCCTCGGTGGCCTGCGCCAGAGAAGCGCCGTCCACGCCGGTGGCCGTCAGCATCGCGACGGAAACCTCGAACGGATGCTCAGCGATGTACGCCTGGAGCTCAGCCCAGTTGGTGACGCCGAACTTGTCCATGGAGATCTTGGAGGCCACGATGGCGTTGATGGAGTGCACCAGCACGTCCACGCACTGGAACTCGGTCTTGAAGTCCATCGAGGTGTTGCCCAGCATGTCCTGAATGTAGAGGGACTGCGTGCCGAGCATGAAGGTGTAGCCGTCAGCCGGCTGCTTGTAGGTGTACTCGACGCCGTTGACGCCGGAGCCGCCTTCCACGTTCACAACCTCAACCGGAACGCCGAGGATGTCCTGAAGCAGGGCCGCCATCGGGCGCAGGGTGGAGTCAGCGCCGCCGCCGACGCCCCACGGGCAGACGAGATCGATCTTGCGCTCGAACTTGAATTCGGCGCTGGCGCCCACGGCCACAGCCACGAGCAGCACGAGAGACAGAGCGAGACATACCAGCTTCTTCATAAGGGTACCTCCTTTTTTATCTTGTAACCGGGATCGCCTCCCGGCTCAAGTAACAAAGAGAATTGCGCAAAAGCTCCGAATTGACCGTCCAAACTTCTTGCGCTTTTGATAGACACATGATAAACTAAATCTGCCCATAATGCAAATACTGTTTTTTATATGGATAACATAAATTTTCACTTATGGCATATCCGACCACCGATACAGAAGGAGCGGTTTCCATGAATTTCAAGCACATCAGCTATGTCATGACCGTCCTGCGCGAGGGCTCCATCACCGCGGCCAGCAAGAAGCTCTTCGTCTCCCAGCCTGCGCTCTCGCAGACAATCAAGCAGATCGAGCAGGATCTGGGCGCGCCCATCTTTGACCGGAACACCGACCCCATCTCCCTGACCTGCGCCGGGCAGAAGTATGTGGAAGCCGCCCAGCGGATGCTGGACATCGAGCGCAACCTGCGCGCTGAAATCGCGGAAACAAAAAAGGAGATCCACGGGCGTATCCGCCTGGGCATCTCCGTTCAGCGCGGGCTGCAAATCCTGCCGCTGGTCGTGCCGGAGCTCTCCCGGCAGTATCCCTACATCAAGCTGGAGCTGGTAGAGCAGGGCAGCGCCACGCTTGAGCGCCTGACCGCCGAGGGCCAGTGCGACCTCTCGCTCATCACCACCAGCGAAAAGCCCAACCGCCTGCGCTATGTGCTCATCGAGAACGAGGAGCTGGTGCTCATGGCCTCCCGCTCCACCGACCTTGCGCACCGCTTTGCCGACGGCGAGCCGATTGAAATCACCGAGGCGCGGGACGAGCGCTTCGTCTCCATGCGCGAGGGGCACAGCGTGCGCACCATACAGGACAGGCTCTTTGAGCGCCATCACCTCTCCCCCACCATCCTCATGGAAACCAACAACATGGAGGCGGGCAAGCACGTCGCCGCGCGCGCCAACGCCGTCATGCTCATCCCGCACGTCTACATCACCAATTCGCTTGACCTGCAGTACCGCATCCAGTGCCACCCCATCCTCAACAACGATTATGAGCGGCACTTCTACCTCTGCTACCGCCAGGGGATGCACCTGACCCGCTACATGGAGGATTTCGTGCGCATCGTCTGCGAGAAGCTCGCCGTCCCCTTCAATCTGCCGGGCGAGGATTAACCCTCCATCCCCCGCGCCAGAAACGCGAGGGCCAGCATGTCCGCGCAGCCGCCGGGGCTGATGTTTGCGCGCGTGAGCTCCGCATCCCACGCCGAAAGCTCCCGGCGCAGCGCCTCCCCTTCGGCGCGCGCGTCAAAGCCCAGCGCGGCCAGCGAAGCCAGCAGACGCTCGTCAAGCGCCTGCGCCCGCGCGCGCAGCGCCCGCGCCGCCTCCATGCCGCCGCGTCGAATGGCGTTGGTATCCTCCGTGCGCGCCATCAGCGCGACCAGCGCGCACAGACCCGCATCGTTTTCGTCCATGCCCACCGCAAGCGCCTGAGCAAGGCGCGGCAGTGCGGCCTCCCGCACAGCCGGGAAGCCCTCCGCCGCCTCCCGGCGCACGCCGCCCACGCCCGAGCGGGCGCACAGCGCCTCCCCGTGGCGCGGCGCATCCGGTCTGGCCTGCTGCATCTCCTGCGCCATGCGCGCGCGGGTCATCTCCCCGCAGCGGACAAGCGCCGCCTCCGCATCGCAGTGCGCCGGGTCAAAGCCCATGCCCAGCGCCGCGCAGGCGATGCCCAGCGAGAAGATTGCGCCGCGATGCGTGTTCACGCCGTCCGTAGCCGCGCGCATATCCGCCTCCGCCAGCAGCCCCGGCACGCGCAGCGCGTCAAAGCACGCCGCCGCGTCGCCGCCCCTGTGCGCAAGCCCTACGCGCGCGCACTGCTCAAAGTACGGCCGCAGCGCGCACGCGCTGTTGATGAAGGTGAACATGTCCATATCCCTGTGCGCGCCCGCGTTCGCCCTGTCCACCAGCCCCGGCTTGGGCGTCACGGCCACCTCGCACAGCAGCGCCCGCTGCGCCTGCTCGCCCACGCGATGCGCAAAGGCCTCCTCCTCATGCATGGCGATGAGCTTCATCGCGCGGTCAAAGAGCGCCTGCGCGCTGTGCGTCCTGCTGCGCGCGCACACCGGCGCAGGCTGCCCGCAGAGCAGGCAGCGCCGCGCGGGAAGCCCCACGTCCGTGCGCGAGAGCTTCATGCCGTCCGCACCGATGACATCTACGTCGAGCAGACGCCCCATCGCGCAGCCGTCCTCCAGCGCGCAGAGCCTGCGCTTGAGTTCCGACGCGTCCGCGCGCACACAGAACAGCGCCTCCGGCCCTGTCACCTCATGAATGGCGTGGGCAAAGAGCACCTCGTGCGGCGCGAGCACCGCGCGCACGCAGTCCTCCCCCCACGCGAACGCCCGCTCGATGGCCGGGTTGGTCTTCACCGGCCCGGCGATGTTCATCGTCAGACCCACGACCACCGCGCCCGGGTGGCGCGCAAGCAGCAGCCTCTGCGCCTGCGCGCGCGCCTCCCTCGCCCGCATCATGTCCTGTACGCTGACTCCGGTCGTCTCCCTGTCCGTCTGCATCCCCTGCTCCCCCTCATCGCCCCGCGCTGCGGGGCTCAGCTTGTTGATATAAACCCGTATTCCTGATCAGAGATTCTCTTTTTCCCGAGGAATAACCGGGATAGTTTTCTCTCCCTCCGGGGGAGAAAGCTCTTTTGTCGACAGTCTGCGCCCCGCACTGCGGGGCTGTCGCTTTCACCCATTGTAGCAGAATCCGCCGCTGCGTTCAAGCCGCACGTCCGCAAAGCCGTGCATCGCGCGAAATTTGATGCGCACCGCCGTCCTTTTCATGCTATAATAAATGAGTTACCCTAAAACACCGCAGGAGGCCGACATGAGCGAATACACCGCCGTCCCCATTTCCCCCGCCGACCGCCGGGCGCAGGCGCAGATGGATGCGCTGCTCGAGGCCGAGGGCATCTCCCGCGACAGCAACCTCTCCTACTCCGCCGCTATTTACGACGAGAACGGACGGATGATCGCCACGGGCTCCCTGTTTGAGAACACGCTGCGCTGCATGGCCGTCAGCGGTGCGCACCGCGGCGAGGGGCTGATGGCTGACATCGTGGCGCACCTTGTGCAGGTGCAGCTCGAGCGCGGGAACACGCACCTGTTTCTCTATACCAAGTGCGACAGCGCGCGCTTCTTCGCGCCGCTGGGCTTTTATGAAATCGCGCGGGTGGACGGCCGCCTCGTCTTCATGGAGAACCGGCGCGGCGGCTTCGAGCGCTATCTGAAGAGCCTTGCCGCACAGGCGGGCGACTGCACCGCCCCCGGCGCCGCGCTGGTGATGAACGCGAACCCCTTCACGCTCGGCCACGCATACCTGCTCGAGCGCGCCGCACGGGAGAACGCGCGCGTCGTGCTCTTTGTGCTCAGCGAGGATCGCTCCCTCGTCCCCTATGCGGACAGGCTGGCGATGGTGCGCGCCGCCGCGGCCGCCTTCCCGAACGTGACCGTCGTGCCCTCGGGCAGCTACATGATCTCCGCGGCGACGTTCCCCTCCTACTTTCTCAAGGACGGGGCGCTCGTCACGAGCACGCACGCCGCGCTGGATGCGACGCTCTTTACGCGCATCGCCAAGGCGCTGCACCTCACGCGCCGCTATGTCGGCGAGGAGCCTTTCT
>JALFHA010000208.1 GCA_022776785.1 Clostridiales bacterium
TCCTGCTCTGAAACTGCTTTTTCTTTTGAACAATAAGGGAACATTGGGCTGCCGCCCAAACCTGCTTGAGGGATTTCATCCCTCAAACTCCCTTCTTCGCTTCGCGCTTATATTCGAGCTTTTAAGTGCAAGACAGTATCAAAAAGCGGCTCCCCGCTCATTGGGGGAACCGCTCTCTTTGAAGGTTTGAAGGATTACTTCGCGTTCGCAGCAGCCTTAGCCAGCGCGGCGAGCTCAGCACCAACATCGATGGTGCAGCCGGTCTTCAGGTCGGCATCATCCGGCACGCAGGTGTGATGGCCGTCGCCCTTGTCGTAGGTGGGCATGTTGAGGACTTCCTCAACCGTCTTGCCGATGCACCACTGCTCGAGGGCAGCAGCCTGCTCGTACCACTCCTTGCCGATGCTGGAAGCCTTCACCATGCCATAGCCTTCCTTCAGCTCGACCTTGGTCTGCGGCTCGGTGTTGGTCTCGCCGGAAACAGCGCCGGTGGCGTCGTAGGCGCCCTTGCTCTGCACGACGTCGAAGCTGATGGCAACGATCTTGCCCTCGTCATCGAGCGTCACAGCGCACATGGTGGTGTTCACGCTCACGGAGCCAGCCTTGTCGGCGGTCGCGGCGGTGTTGGACACGGTGGTCACAGAGCCCAAGCCGGTAGCGGCCAGAGCGCCGGTCGCAACGCACAGCAGCATCGCGGCCACGAGAGCAGCAGTCAGAATCTTCTTCATGGTTTTCGATCTCCTTTTCTTCATTTGCGGCGCGTTCCTGCGCCGTCGTTGAGGATAGTTTATCGGGCATTTATGTCAAAAGTGTGGCTTTTCGCACGATTCCTGAAAATAATCGCCACAGTTTTGACGATTTTCTTTGCCGTGTCAGTCGATGCGGTAGGCGTGCCGCCCAAGCCCGTCCCACACGGCGGAGATCACCTTCGGCGCACGCAGCGTCGCGGCGGAGGAGATATCCGTATCCTCCGCGATTTCCCCCGGGAGGTACAGGTCGTTGACGCTTGATATCGGTTTGCCGACCAGATACACGATGAGCTGCTCAAACTGCCCCGCCACAGCGCGGATCGCCTCGGGCGCGTCCTCGCGCAGGTAATCCTCATTCTTATAGGAAAGCGTGCGGTAGCGGATCTCTGCAAAGCAGTTGTCCCGGATGGTGAATTCCAGCGCGACCTGCTCGCCCCCATCCTCCATGTAGGTGCCGCGGTAGGTGCCGTCGGCATAGGGCTCGGCAGCGGGCAGCTTGGTGGTGTCCACCAGCTTGTAGGGGTGACGGTTGAGCGCATCCCAGAGCGCAGAAATCAGCTTGGAGGACTGCATCGTCGCCGTGGTCACAGCGTCCACATCGTCCACGATATCGTAGGGCGTGTAGAGGTCGTCAATCGCATCCACGCCCTTGCCCACGAGGTAATCCGCAAGCTGGCGGTACTGGCGCAGCGTCGCCTTCTGCGCGTCGCTGGCGTCCTCGCTCATGTAGTCGCCGTCCTTGTATTTAACGCTGCGGTAGATGACGGACTTGAACATCTCGTTCTCCAGCTCAAACTGAATGGCAATCTGCTCGATGCCCCCGTCATAATAAAAGCCACGGTAAATGCCGTCGGCGTAGCTCTGTGCCGCAAGCACCTGCGCCGGGAGGATGCACAGGAGCAGCGCAGCCAGTACAGACCCGATAAAGCGCTTCAAAACAGAAAATCCCCCTTCCGAATAGTCTTTTCAGTATACCGTTTATTTATGGCAAAACCGTGTCTTTTTGGTTGTTTTCCCGAAATTCCCACACAAAATTGACAACCCCCCGCGAAAGCCTTTACAATATCATCGCCATATTTTCGCGCACGCTTCGCGTGCAGACGGAGGCCTTTCATGAACCCGATTCTCGTGGTGGACGACAATGAGCAGATTCTCGAGATCCTGTCCCGATACATCAGGGCCGAGGGGGGGACATGCCTGAGCGCACACACCGGCGAGGAGGCGCTCACCGTGTTCGACGCGGCCTCGCCCGCGCTGATTCTGCTGGACATCATGCTCCCCGGCATGGACGGGCTGGAGGTCTGCCGCCGCATCCGTTCGGTTTCCAGCGTGCCCATCCTGATGATTACGGCGCGGGACGAGGACGCAGACCGCATTCTGGGGCTGGATATCGGCGCGGACGACTACATCATCAAGCCCTTCTCCCCCGGCGAGGTGATGGCGCGCATCCGGGCCGTTCTGCGTCGGCTGCCCGCGCCCGACGCGCAGGAGACGCTCGTCATCGGCACGCTCTCCATCCATTTGCCCTCGCTGAGCGTGATGCTCGGCGGGCACAAGCTCAATCTCACCCGCCGCGAAACGGAGCTGCTCTACACGCTGGCCTCCTCGCCGGGGCGCGTGTTCACGCGAGACAACCTGCTCACGCTCGTCTGGGGCTATGAGCATGTGGGCAACTACCGCGCCGTCGATTCGCACATCAAGCGTCTGCGGCAGAAGCTGGACGCCTATCCGCACGACTTTTTCACCATTGCCACGGTATGGGGCACGGGCTACAAGTTCGAGAGGCTGCTGCCATGAAGAAAAAGGGACGGCTTCACCTGTCCATCCGCCTGCGGCTGATGGTGCTGTTCATGGCGCTGCTCATCGCCTTCACGGTGATTCAGAACCTGCTCTACACGGCGCTGATGCGCAGACAGATGATCTCTCACTACACCCTGTCCATGCAGCGGGACGCCTACGCCATCTCGCAGAACCTCTCCGAGCTGATCGCGCCGTCGAGCTACAACGGGCTGGACGACACGCGCTTTATCGTCAGGGAGGACACACTCGCACCATACATGGCGCTCATCGAGCAGATGACGAACTGCAACGTCTATCTCGTGGACGCGCAGCACAACGTCACCGGCTATTTTGACGGGCTGGTGCAGACGCTGCAAAACCCGCTGCTCCCCGCCTATATCGAGCAGACCATCGCGCTGGGCTTCATGGGCAAGACGCCCACGATTCAGGCCCGGGACGCCGGCGAGACGCATCTGACCGCCTGCATGCCCGTGATGAACGCGCAGAGCCGCGTGCTCGGCGTCGTGCTGCTGGAATCGACGCTGCGCGAGCAGGGCTACACGCAGGTTCCCTCTACGACGGCATTGAGCGCCAGCGTGGCGGTATCGCTGCTGCTGTCCGTGGTGCTGGCGTTCGTCTTTTCCCGGCAGTTTACGCGGCCGATTTCCCGGCTGCAAAAGACCGCGCTGGCGCTGTCCGGCGGGCAGTACGAGGCGCGCACACAGGTCGCCTCGCGGGATGAAATCGGCTCGCTTGCCCGCTCGATGGATATCCTCGCCGAGCGCCTGGAGGCGGCCCGCCAGCGCGATGAGCGCCTGCGCAGCCAGCAGCAGGTGTTCTTCTCGAACATTTCCCACGAGCTCAAGACGCCGGTCACGGTCATCCGCGGTTCGCTGGAGGCGCTGCGCGACGGCGTGATTGCTGACGGGCAGGGCGTGCAGGACGCCTATGCGCAGATGATCGCCGAAAGCTGCTGGCTTCAAAGGCTGATTCAGGACCTGCTGGAGCTCTCGCGCCTGCAAAGCGTCGATTTCTCGCTGACGACGGCGGATCTCGACCTGCGCGAGTTGCTGGGCGACGTCGCCATGAGCGCGCACGCGCTCTGCGAGCGCAAGGGCGTTGTCTTCTGCTGTGACGAGCCGGAGCGCGCCTATCCCTTCCATGGCGATTACACCCGCCTGCGGCAGATGCTTCTGGCCGTCGTGGACAATGCGGTCAAGTTCACGCCGCCCGGCAAGGGCCTGCGCATGGCGCTGTGCGGCGAGCAGCCGGAGATCATCATCGCCGACGAGGGCATCGGCATTCCCACGCAGGAGCTTGAGCACATCTTCGACCGCTTCTATCACACGCGCTCCTCCTCGCAGGACAGTACCGGCCTCGGGCTGTCCATCGTGCAGGAGATCGCCCGCCGCCACGGCGTCACCATCCGCGTGGACAGCCGCGAGGGCGAAGGGACGACGTTTACGTTCCTCTTCCCGAAGGGCTGACAACAGCACACAGGCCAAAAACAGATTGACGGGTATCCCTGCGCGGGATACCCGGTCATTCTATTTCTATGTCCTCATTCTCCTTCATAGAAGCCTTTTACCCGCTCGCCCACCGCTGCAATCGCCGGGCCGAGGCAGAAGCCCGTCACCACGGTTGTCAGGCCCACGGTCGAGCCGAGCAGAAAGCCCAGCGTCATCACGCCCACATCCCAGCACATGCGCACCGCGCGGAAGGACATGTGCCTCGTATGCGCAGCGATGATCTGCGGCACGCCGTCGTATGGCGCCACGCCGAGATCGACGACCATATAAATGGAAGCGGCCAGCAGAAACAGCGCCATCGTTGGCACAAAGACGGCCAGACGCACCGGCAGCGTCATCGCCGAAAGCGCGGGAAAGCGATCGAACACGACCATAAAAAACTCCGCGATATAGCCCACGAAGACCATGTTGGCCACCGTACCCGCTCCGATGCGGCCGGGATCGAAGCGGATGACGACGAGCAGCAGCAGCGCGTTGAGCAGGAGCTGCCATGTGCCAAAGGGGATGCCCAGCAGGCGGCTGAAGCCCAGGTTCATGCACGAGCACGGGTCCGTGCCCATGCCGATGCGGTCAAATACCGCCACGCACAGACCCATCGCCGCTACGGAGAGCGCAAGGGAAACGAGCCTGCGGCCCATCCTTGGCCGTCTCATGCCGGAGAGCAGCCCCGCCGCGCGGCGCTTCCATTGGGTTGTCATTCGGTTTGTTCCTCATTTCTGGCCCGGCTGACTCTGCCGGACGTTTTTTGTGTTCCCCATTATACGGCGCATCCGGGCGTTTGGCAAGACGCTGTGCCTACAAAATCAGAACATTTACACGAACTTTTCCAAGATTCCCCCTTTCTTCAGTTCGGAAACTGTGCTATACTGAGCATGTCACCAACAAAGCACATCTGTGCCATACATGTTTGAGGAGGTTTTTTCCCATGAAGAAGCTGCTTACCCTCGCTCTGGCCCTGCTGCTGTGCATCGCCTGCGTCGGCGCTATGGCTGCCGATGCCGTCTCGATGGACAAGCTGACGCTCCAGTTCGTGCCCTCCAAGGACGCGGACGTCATCATCACCGGCACCAAGAACCTGCCGGAGCTGCTCAAGGCCGAGCTGCTTAATCAGGGCTACGACGTGAAGGACATCGAGATCTCCGTCGGCACCAGCTACGAGGCCACCGGCGAGGCCATGGCCGCGGGCACCATCGACATCGGCTGGCTGCCGGGCGGCACCTACGCCCTCTACAGCGATGAGGTGGACGTCATCCTGACCGCCACCCGTGCGGGCCTGTCCAACGACAGCACCGATCCCACCACCTGGAACGGCGAGGCCAACAAGACCCTCAAGAACGGCCCGGCCGTCACCTTCTACCGCTCCCTGATCTACGCCACCCCCTCCGCCTACGGCAAGGAGCTGGCCGCCAAGGTCAACGCGGGCGAGGCCCTGACCTGGGAAGACCTCGAGAAGGCCAACTGGGCCGTGCTCAAGAACTCCTCCTCCGCGGGCTACATCTACCCGACCCTCTGGCTGCAGGACAACTACGGCAAGAAGCTGACCGACCTGCCCAGCGTCGTGACGCTCTCCGGCTACGGCGAGGCCTTTGCGCAGGCCGCTGCTGAGGCTGTGGACATCATCGTCTGCTACGCCGACGGCCGCAACGACTACGAGGCCGCGTGGATTCTCCCGACCAACACCGCCGACGAGACCGGCAAGGCCGGCATGGGCCGCAGCGATTCCATCTGGAATGAGCTGAACGTCATCGGCGTGACCCCGGGCATCTACAACGACACCGTCTCCATCACCAAGGCGAACCCGGCTGTCTACAACCCCGAGTTCATCGCGGCGATGCAGAACGCCCTCATCAACGTCATCAACACGCCGGAAGGCCAGGAGATCTTCAGCGTGTACAGCCACACCGGCTACGCTGTCGCCACGGATTCCGACTACGACGGCGCGCGTGCCGCTCTGAAGGTCGCTCAGTAATCGCTCCCTCTGCGGGCGGCTTCCGCTTGGAAGCCGCCCGTTTTTTGAAAAGCCTCCTTTTCCGCCAATGCGGTTCTTCGACCAAAGCATTTCTTCTGGTTTTCTCGTTGGTTCATCATCAACTCACCGTCAGGCCTCGCTCCGCTCCCTGACTGCTTTGTAAAATGCATTGTCCATGAGAAAATCGTTGGGCTGCCGCCCAAGCCCGCTTGGGGCGCCGCCCCAAACCCCGCAAGGGATTTCATCCCTTGACCCTTCTTCACTCCGCGCAATCCTCATTGTTAGTCCAAAAAAATCAATGCAAAGGATGTGTCCCCTTTGATCGAATTCAAGCATGTCTCCAAGACGTATCCCAACGGCGTCAAGGGCCTCAAGGACGTCAACCTCCAGTTCGAGCAGGGCGAGTTCGTCGCCATCATCGGCCTGTCCGGCGCGGGCAAGTCCACGCTCATTCGCACCATCAACCGCATGATCGACATCACCGAGGGCGAGCTCGTCGTGGATGGCACGGACGTCATGAAGCTCTCCGGCAAGGCGCTGCGCCGCTTCCGCCGCAAGATCGGCATGATCTTCCAGTCCTTCAACCTCGTCACGCGCTCCACCGCGCTCAAGAACGTGCTCACCTCCATGGTGCCGGACATGAGTTTCCTGCGCGTGCTGCTGGGCCTGTTCACCAAGGAGCAGAAGCTCGCCGCCCTCGCAGCACTTGACAAGGTGGGCATCCTTGACAAAGCGTACATCCGCTGCGATCAGCTCTCCGGCGGCCAGCAGCAGCGCGTGGCGCTGGCCCGCACGCTCAACCAGAATCCCTCCATCATCCTCGCCGATGAGCCCGTCGCCGCGCTCGACCCAGTCACGGCCCATCAGGTCATGGCGGACTTCAAGCGCATCAACGAGGAGATGGGCATCACCATCCTCATCAACATCCACCACGTCGATCTGGCGCTGGGCTACGCGCAGCGCGTGGTCGGCATCCGCGCGGGCGAGATCGTCTATGACGGCCCCTCCAGCGAGGTCACGCAGGAGATTCTCGACAGCATCTACAACGGCTCCGCCGTCCCGCAGGCCGGCGGCAACTGAGGAGGGCGCGCATCATGAAAAAAACTGCCGCCGCCGAGCCGCGCACACCGCTGTTCGACCGCATCTTCAAGCCCGAGCAGATCACGCTGCCAAACGGGCACACCGTCAACCGCCCTCGCTCGCGCACGCCGCTCATCGCAGCCATCGTGCTCTTCGCGCTGGCGCTGTCCGTCCGGGTGACGGGCTTTGACCTGTCCATCATCTTCCGGCGCGCCAACCAGCTCACCAAAATCCTCGGCCAGATCTTTCAGCCCGATCCCGCTTTCTTTGAGAAGGTCGTCTCCCCGCTGTTTGACACCATCAAGATGAGCATCCTCGGCTCGGTCATCGGCTGCCTGCTCGCGCTGCCCTACGCCGTCGCCGCCTCCGCCAACATCAACCGCAACAAGCCGCTGCTGGCCGCGCTGCGCTTCGTGCTCAACATCGTGCGCACGCTGCCCACGCTGGTGATCGCCAGCATCTGCGCGCTGGTCTTCGGCCTGGGCACGTTCGCCGGTACGGTCGCTATTGTCGTGTTCACCTTCGGCGTCGTCACCAAGATGCTCTATGAGTCCATCGAGACGGTCAACATGGGCGCGTTTGAGGCGCTCGAATCCGCCGGCGCCAACAAGTTTCAGGCCTTCTGGAGCGCCGTGTTCCCGCAGGTGCTGCCCACCTACCTCTCCCACTGCCTGTACAGCTTTGAGATGAACGTGCGCGCCGCGTCGATCCTCGGCTACGTCGGCGCGGGCGGACTGGGCATCCTCATCGACGAGCGCATCGGCTGGCGCGACTACAACGGACTGGGCACCGTGCTGCTGACGCTGTTCATCGCCGTGTTCGTCATCGAGAACCTGAGCCAGTTCCTGCGCAGCAAGCTCAGCTAAGGGAGGGAAAACCATGCAATACGCTGACAACATCCTGCAAAAATACGAATCCCGCCCGCGCAAGTGGTGGCTCTACACGCTGGTGACGCTCATCCTTGCGCTGCTGCTGACCTGGTCCGGCTCGAGCATCACCTTCAAGGGCCTCGCGGCCAAGGGCTCTGAGGTCGCCAAGGGCATCTTCTGGGGCCTCGTCAAGCCGGACATGAATATGCTGCTGACGACCTCCACCGACGGCGTGCCCTACCTGCTGATGGAGACGGTCTGCATCGCCATCCTCGGCACGGTCGTGGGCGGCATCCTCGCGCTGCCCATCAGCTTCCTTGCCAGCCCGAAGATCATGCCCAAGCCTGTGGCCTTCGTCTTCAATGCGCTGATTCTGCTCATCCGCACGCTTCCCTCCATCGTCTGGGCGCTCATCTGGATCCGCGTGACCGGCCCCGGCGCGTTCTGCGGCGTCATCACGCAGAGCATTTGCTCCATCGGCATGATCTCCAAGATGTACATGACGGCCATCGCCGATCTGGACACGAGCATTCTCGAGTCGCTGGACGCGGCGGGCTGCTCGGCGTTCCAGAAGGTGCGCTACGGCATCATCCCGCAGCTCACGCCGAACATCATCTCCACCGTCATCTATCGCTTTGACATCAACATCAAGGACGCCACCACGCTGGGCATCGTCGGAGCGGGCGGCATCGGCGCGGCGCTGATCCAGTGCATCAACTCCCGCCGCTGGACGATGGTGGGCTCCTTCATCCTCGCGATGATCATCCTGATGCTCGTCATCGAGTTCGCCTCCACGCGCATCCGCGCGAAGCTGGCAAGGGGACAGTAACCATGAGCAAGACGCTGACAATCCGCTATACCTCCGACACGCACGGCTACCTCTTCCCCACCAGCTACGCCGACCGGCAGGACAGGCCGATGGGCCTGATGAAGCTGGCAAGCGAATTCCCGCACGACGGCAATACGCTCATCATCGACGGCGGCGACACGATTCAGGGCTCGCCGATGACGAACCTCTACCACCGCCTGTCGGCCGGGGAGCAGCACGCCTGCCTTGCCAGTGATGAACGCGGCACGAATCCGTTCGCCGCGATGATGAATCTGGCGGGCTATCAGTTCGTGACGCTGGGCAACCACGACTTCAACAACGGCGTGGACGCGCTGCACGACTACCTCTCGCAGCTCGACGCGCTGTGCCTATGCTGCAACATCCGCGACAGAGAGGGACGCCTGCCCATCGCGCCCTACGCGGTGCATCAGCTGGAGAACGGCCTGCGCGTGGGGCTCGTCGGCGCGTGCACGCACTACGTCACCCGCTGGGAAAACCCGGCGACGACGGCGAAGCTCATCATCGAGGAGCCCGTCAGCGCGTGCGCGCAGGCGCTCCATGCGCTGCGCGGGCAGTGCGACGTGACCGTGCTCATCTATCACGGCGGCTTTGAGTGCGACCTTGAGACGGGCCGCCTGCTGACCGACAGCACGGAGAATCAGGCGTGCCGCATCTGCCGCGAGCTGGACTTTGACCTCGTGCTCACCGGTCATCAGCACATTCCCGTGGCCGGGCAGCAGTTTGCAAACAGCTTTGTCGTACAGCCGGGCTACCGCGCGCCGCACTGCTGCGCCGTGACCGTGACCGTGGAGGAGGACGGCCGCAAGCGCTTTGAGAGCGCGCTGCTGCCCGCACAGTGCGAGCCGCTTGCAGCGGCCGCTGCGCTGCTTGCCCCGCTCGAGGAGCGGGTGCAGCGCTGGCTCGATACGCCCGCCGGGCGGCTCGACCACGCGCTCGACGCAGGCAACCACCTCGACAAGGCCCTGCACGGCAGCGACCTGATGAACTTCATCAACACCGTGGAGCTGGAGCTCTCAGGCGCTCAGGTCGCCACCTGCGCCCCGGCCAACGAGCTCAAGGGACTGCCCGAAAGCGTCACCATCCGCGACGTGGTCTCCACCTACATCTATTCCAACACGCTCGTCGTGCTGGAGCTGACGGGCCGCACTCTGCGCCGCTACATCGAGCGCTCCGCGGCGTATTTCGACCACGACGCGCAGGGAAACGTCTGCATCTCCGACGAGTTCCTGCGCCCGAAGGTGCAGCACTACAATTACGATTACTTCTCCGGCATCGACTATGTGATCGATACCCGCCGCCCCGTCGGCCAGCGCGCGACGAGCATCCGCCTTAGCGGCCATGAGGTTGCCGATGACGAGCCCGTCTCCGTCTGCGTGAGCAGCTACCGCGTCTGCGGCACGGGCGGCTACGACATGCTGACCGGCCAGAAGGTGCTGCGCGACGTGCAGGTGGACGTGGCCGACGCGATCATCGACTACATCACGCACCACCCGAGCATCGTCGTCGATACGCACAGGTACTGCACCGTGCTCACTTAACCGGCATCAAAACCGGCATGATGCCGGTTTTATACTATTTTGCGGCTAAAATCTAGCTTTGCAGAATCAGCCCCGTTTCAATCGTAGGATGCTTCGTATCCTGCTCTGAAACTGCTTTTTCTTTTGAACAATAAGGGAACATTGGGCTGCCGCCCAAACCTGCTTGAGGGATTTCATCCCTCAAACTCCCTTCTTCGCTTCGCGCTTATATTCGA
>JALFHA010000235.1 GCA_022776785.1 Clostridiales bacterium
CCCGAGCAGAGCTTCCATGCCTTCGCCTGTCTTTGCACTGGCGGGGATCGCCCCGGGCCATTCAGGCGTACGCTCCATCAGATCGACCTTGTTGATGACGTCGATGCGGGGACGATCAGAGGCCCCCAGCGACGAAAGAACCTCGAGCACCACATCGTGCTGATGCGCCATCTCCGCCGATGCACCGTCGGACACGATGACCAGAAGATCGGCCAGCAGCGCCTCCTCAAGCGTCGAATGGAAGGCATCCACCAGCGCGTGAGGCAGCTTGCTGATAAAGCCCACCGTATCGACCAGGAGGAATTCGCCGCCCGTCGGGAATTTCACCGTGCGCACCACGGGGTCAAGCGTCGCAAAGAGCTTGTCCTCGGCCAGCACGCCCGCGCCGCTGAGCGTATTGAGCAGCGTGGATTTTCCAGCGTTCGTATAGCCCACCAGCGCGACGACCGGCACGCGGTTTTTTTCGCGCCGGGAGCGGCGCAGCTCCCGCTGGCTGCCCAGCTCCGCGATCTCGCGGCGCAGGTCGCTCATGCGCCTGCGAATGCGCCGCCTGTCCAGCTCCAGCCGCGTCTCGCCCGGGCCGCGCGTGCCGATGCCGCCGCCCAGACGCGACATGGAGACGCCATGCCCCGTCAGCCTCGGAAGCTGATAAGCCATCTGTGCCAGCTCCACTTGGAGCCTGCCCTCGCGCGACTGCGCGCGCTGCGCGAAGATGTCAAGGATGAGCGACGTGCGGTCGAGCACCTTCACCCCGCGCAGAATCTCCTCCAGATTCCGGGTCTGCACGCCGGTCAGCTCGTCGTCCACGATAACAAGATCCGCCTCGCGCGCCTGCGCCTCCAGCGAAAGCTCGTCCGCCTTGCCGCTGCCGATGTAGGTGGCCGTGTCGGGCCGTGATTTTTTTTGCAGCATCCGTCCCACGACAATGGCCCCTGCCGTGTCGGCCAGCCGGGCCAGCTCCTCGAGGGATTCCTCGCTGTCCAGCCCGACCAGAAAAGCGCGCTCCTTTTCCTCCTGCGTGTCATTCGGCGCGCCGCTGAGCACCAGCGAATCCGCGCGCTCAATGGCCTCCATCAGCGCGCGCTGCGGAATGCGCTTGATGGGCATGACCTCGGTGAGTGTCACGCGGTTTGCCCCGCCGACGTATTCGCCGAGGAACGCAGCCTGCAGGCCCGTCGGCCTTCCGCTGTCCGACACGCCGACGGCGGCCATCGCGTCAAAGCGCATGGAGCGCAGCGAGCTGATGTCCACGTCGGAGAGCTGCGGGTTTCCGCCCGGATGCGTGTGGATGCAGCGCACCATGCTCAGCCTGCGCGCGTTGCGCCGCAGCCGCATATCCTTGAGCTCCACGCTGCCGATCTGCCCGATCGTCACATCGAGAACCGCGCCGCTGCGGGAGACGTATACGCTGATCTCGCGGTTGATGGCCGCCGTAAACGCGGCCAGCGCCTCGAGCAGCTCCACCGGGGCAAACGACTCGTCGGGCAGCTCCAGCTCGTAGAGCAGCTCCATCTGCGCAAGCAGCGAGTCGCGCACCCCTTCCTTGTTGCCATAGATCATGAAAACCTGTTTACTCCTTTATGATGAAATCCGCCTGCCAGACATCGTCTCCGGGCGCAACGGGATTTGCAGACCCTCTGCGCAGCTTGCAGCCAACGTCATGCCGGTTATGAAGCAAGGATCCTGCCGAGCGCCGCCGCAACGGACAGAACGTCCGCCTCGGTGTTCTCCGGGCCCAGCGTCAGGCGGAGGTCGGCCCATTCGCCGTCGGCTTCGCCCGGATACATCGCGCGCAGCACATGCGAGCGCTCCAGCGCGCCGGACGCGCAGGCGCTGCCGGCTGATGCGGCGATGCCCTCCATATCCAGCCTCGCCAGCAGCAGCGAGGAATCCCAGTTCCGGATGGACACATGCAGGCAGCCCGGAAGCCGCTCGTCCTGTGCGCCATTGATGCGCACGCCCTGCATGCAGCGCACCTGCTGCGCAAGCAGATCGCGCAGCATCGCAGCCTTGCGCGCCTGCGTTTCCATCTCCTGCACGGCCAGCTCCAGCGCGGCGCCCATGCCGACAATGCCCGGCGTGTTTTCCGTTCCCGCGCGAAGCCCGCGCTCCTGCGCGCCGCCCAGCATGAATTCGCCGATGCGCACGCCCTCGCGGACAAACAGCGTGCCGACGCCCTTGGGGCCGCCAAACTTGTGCGCCGACATCGACAGCATATCCACGCCCAGCACTCGGACATTCACGGGAATATGCCCGACGGCCTGCACAGCATCTGTATGCATCAGCGCACCATTGCGATGTGCGATTGCCGCAATGTCTGCAACAGGCTCGATCGTGCCCACCTCGTTGTTCGCCAGCATCACGGAGACGAGCGATGTGCCCGGCGCAATTACGCGCTCCGCCTGTTCAGGGCGGACGCGTCCCGATTCATCGACATCCAGCCATGCAATTTCCGTCCCGCGGGCCGAAAGCGCCTCACATGCGCGCAGCACGGCATGATGCTCCACGCGGCTGACGGCGATGCGCCGCCGCTCATAGCTTGCCGCGTCACGCCCACCGGTAATCGCCCAGTTGTCCGCCTCCGTGCCGCCTGAGGTGAAGAAGACTTCCGACGGCTTTGCGCCGATGGCCTGCGCAACCTGCGCGCGCGCTCTGTCGATAGCCGCGCGCGCTTCGCGTGCTGCGGCGTATCCGCCGCTGGCGTTGGCATAGCGCTCCGAAAAGTACGGCAGCATCGCCTCAAGCGCCTGCGGCCTGAGCGCCGTCGTCGCCGCATGGTCCATGTTGATCAAAGCGCTCGCCGCCCTTTCGCTCCTGCGTCCATTCACGTTTGCAAAGAAAAAAGCTTACCGAATATAGTTTACCCTTTGCGTCCGCGCCTGTCAATCCCAAACTTCACGCCCATCCGCCTGTGCGCCCGCCATGAAGCGACAGAAGCGCGCCGGTTTTGCCGACGCGCTTCTTCACAATATGCGATAGTATGCGGCTTTCAGGATGCGCTTATTCCGCCACGCAGTCCGCATAGAGCGGGAAGCTGGCGCACAGCTCAAGTACCTCCGCCTTGACCTCCGGCAGAGCAGCCTCCCCCTCGCGCACGACGCGCGCAATCCACGCGGCGATCTTGCGCATCTCGGGCTCCTTCATGCCGCGCGTCGTGACCGCAGGCGTGCCCACGCGGATGCCGCTGGTGACAAACGGGCTGAGCGTTTCCTTCGGAATCGTGTTCTTGTTGACGGTGATGTTCGCCTGACCGAGCAGGGTCTCAAGCGCCTTGCCGGTCACGCCCGTGCCCGTCAGGTCGAGCAGCATGAGGTGATTGTCCGTGCCGCCGGAGACGAGACGGATGCCCTGACGGGTGAATTCCTCCGCCATGGCGCGCGCATTGAGCACGATCTGATGCTGATACGCCTTGAATTCGTCGCTCAGCGCCTCCTTGAAGCAGACCGCCTTGCCCGCGATGACG
The DNA here is from genome assembly GCA_022776785.1 of Clostridiales bacterium. Taxonomy (GTDB): domain Bacteria; phylum Bacillota; class Clostridia; order Christensenellales; family Aristaeellaceae; genus Ventricola. Next base: position 3,464 of record JALFHA010000235.1, read on the forward strand.
TGCTCGAGCGGGCCGCCCTGCGTGCCCGGGAAGATGGCCTTGTCAATGGCCTTGGCATACTGCTCCTTGCACAGGATCATGCCGCCGCGCGGGCCGCGAAGGGTCTTGTGCGTGGTTGTCGTCACGAAATCGGCATACGGCACCGGGCTAGGATGCTCGCCCGCCGCCACGAGGCCGGCGATGTGCGCCATGTCCACCATCAACAGACAACCGGCCTTGTCAGCGATCTCGTGCAGGCGCGGGAAATCGATGATGCGCGGATACGCCGACGCACCCGCGACAATCAGCTTGGGCCTGACCTCAAGCGCCTGACGCTCGAGCGCATCGTAGTCGATAACCTCCTCGTCCTCGGTGACACCGTAGGCCACGAAATTGAAATACTTGCCGGACATGTTGACCGGGCTGCCGTGCGTCAGGTGGCCACCGTGGGAGAGATTCATGCCCATCACCGTATCGCCCGGCTCGAGCATGGCAAAGTAGACCGCCATGTTGGCCTGCGCACCGGAATGGGGCTGCACGTTGGCGTGCTCCGCGCCGAAGAGCTGCTTGGCGCGGTCACGGGCGAGGTTCTCCACCACGTCCACATACTGACAGCCGCCGTAGTAGCGCTTTCCGGGATAGCCCTCGGCATATTTATTGGTCAGGTGGGAACCCATCGCAGCCAGCACAGCATTGCTGACAAAATTCTCAGACGCGATCAGCTCGATATGCTCGCGCTGACGGGTCAGCTCGTCGCGCATTGCCGCGCTGAGCTCGGGATCTTCCGCCTGAATGGACTTGAAATCGATCATGTAGAGCACCGCCCTTTTTCAAAGAATAGACCTATTATACCCACTGTCTTTGAGGAAATCAAGGGAAATCCGTCATTTTCTGCCGGATTTTGCCGCTTTCTGCCGAGAAAAACGAAAGAGGAGGAACGGAAAGCTCCATTCCTCCCCTATTCAGCTTTCAAAAGCAGCGCTTTGCGTCACTTCTGCTCCGGCGCCTTGGGCGCGGGCGCAGCGGGCTTCGCAGCGGCAGCGGCAGGCTTCGGCGCGGCGGGAGCCTTCTTCACTTTGTCCAGCTTGTTGCGCGGCGCGCGGCGGTCACGCATGGTGATGGCCTTCTTCGGGCACTTTGCCGCGCACAGGCCGCAGCCCGTGCATGCGCCCAGCACCTTGTGCGGCTGCTTGAGCGCGCCCTCAATCGCGTCGAACTTGCACTGACGGGTGCACAGCGTGCAGCCCACGCACTTCGACGGATCGATGTAGGCCTCCTTGCGAACCTCGAGCTGGGCCTGCATCGCGCCGGTCGGACAGGCATCGGCACAGGCCATGCAGCCCACGCACTTGTCGTAATCGACCTTCGGCACGCCGTTTTCCATCGTCAGCGCTTCGAAATTGCAGGCCTTGACGCAGGCTTCGCAGCCCACGCACGCGCGGTCGCACTTCTCCTTGAGCGCCATGCCCTTTTCGGGATTGTGGCAGCTCACGGTCACGATGCGGTCGGCAGGCTGCATGCTGAGCACATGCTGCGGGCAGGCCGCCACGCACTTCTTGCAGCCCTGACACTTGTCCTTGTCAACGACGGCGATGCCCTTGACGGGATCGATGTGAATCGCATCGAACGGGCAGGCGCGCTCGCAGGTACCCAGACCGAGGCAGGCATACTGGCAGGCCTTCGTGCCGTTGTTGACCAGCGAGGCCGCAACGCAGTCCTTCATGCCCTGATACTCCGCCTTCGGCAGGCAGTGGTCGCCATAGCCCTGGCAGGCCACAGTCGCGACCATGCGCTTGGAGGAGCTGACGGACACACCCATGATTTCGCCCATCTTCGCGGCGCAGGCCGGGCCGCCGACGGCGCACGCGCCAACCTCAGCCTTGCCATCGGCGACAGCGGCAGCATAGCCGTCGCAGCCGGGGTAACCGCAGGCGCCGCAGTTGGCGCCGGGGAGGCACTCGCGCAGCGCCTCCACCTTCGGATTGGAGGGGACCTTGAACACGCGGCCGGTCACGCCCAGCAGCGCGCCAAAGAGCAGACCCAGTCCGCTCACCACGAGCGCAGCGATCAGAATAGCAGTAACATCCATTGTTTTTCCTCCCTCGCTGTGCGCTTAAATCAGGCCGCTGAAGCCGTTGAAGGCAACGGCCATCAGGCCCGCGGTAATCAGGGCGCCGGTGAAGCCCTCCATCCACTTGGGCATGTTGCCCGTCGCCAGACGCTCACGAATGCCCGCGAACAGGCAGATCGCCAGCGTGTAGCCCAGCGCGGAGGCCACGCCATTGAGCACGGAGAGAAGCAGGTTGTAGCCCTCGGTCACGTTGATCTGGGCCACGCCCAGC
>JALFHA010000254.1 GCA_022776785.1 Clostridiales bacterium
AATGGGGGTGAATGTCGTATCGTCCATCTTCGTAGTAGTAGGCCGTGATGAGGTAGACGAAGTCGTATTCCTCTCCGGCCAGTGCGGAATAGTGGCTGGCGTCGTCGGGATTCCAAAGCCCCGCGCAGTTGAGTAGGAAGGCCTCCAGATAGACGCGGGGATATGCCCTGCCATAGCGCAGGAACATCTCCCAGAAGGCGGAGGGATTGGCAGAGTATCGCTCAAAATCGAAGTTGCCGCCCTTAGCCGGGTCGGCGCAATAGGGACGGTAGCGGTGGATGGCGTCGGAGAACCACGGGCTGATTTCGTCGTATTCCTCCTGAGAAAGCGGAGCGACGGCCGCTGTGCGCATCAGCTGCTGGCAGGGGACGCTCATCAGCTCAGAGCTGGGGGTCTTTTCTGCATGAAGCAGCGTTTCCAGCCCCTTTGGCACGCCTGTGCACAGGGCAAGCGTTGCCAGCACGAGGATAGCGGCCCGTCCTCGCGCGCTGCGGCACAGGAGGATCACGGCGATGCAGGCGGGCAGCACGGCGAAGAGCGCATTGTGCCGAAGAAGGCACAGCAGCAGGCACACGGCGACAAAGCCTGTGATGTACCGTCGGCTTTTGAGAAAGCGGCCGGGGGCCTCAAGCGCGCTCCAAAGGAGGATACAAAGCAGGACGATCAGGCCGGAAAAGAGCGGATCCTTGGCTGTGCTGATCGCCATGACGCTGTGGAAGGGGAGCAGCGCGAAGGCGGCCGTCAGCAGCAGTGTGACGGGCAGGGGCACGCGGCTTTGCAGAAAGTCGAGTGCCCCTGCGTACATGGCGGCGAGCAGCAGGAGTTGGACGGCGCTGTACGTCGCCGCGCCTGTGGTCATCGAGCCGAAAAAGGCTTCGCCGAGCCGGTAGAGCGTGCCGAGGAAGAGCGTGTGGAACACGGGATGGGCGGCGTTGTAAACGCCGGACTGGTACTGCGCGATTTCGTGCTCAAAATCGTAGGCGACAACGCCGGGATAGAAGGCCAGCAGCACGGCCGCATAGCAGGCGGCCAGCAGCAGGAGGAAGGCGGCATAGGGAATATGAAGGCGGGCGGGGCGGCGTTCGCCGGATGGCGCCTCCCGGAAGAGGAACGAACAGAGGCTTCCGAGCATCGGCGTAACCATCAGCGGCACGGCCAGGCGGCGCAGCAGGCTGCCCGCTCCGGGAAGAAGCTGCCCGTAGAAGGTCAGCTCGCTGCCGATGGAAAGAAAAAAGGAGAAGATGAGCGCGAACGCGCTGCCGTAAAGGAGGGCGCGCGCTCTGTGGCGCTCAAGCGCCGTGCGGACGGGGAAGAAGGTGGCGAGCAGCAGGATTGCGCCTAGGGTGCCGGAACGGAAGACGGCGCTGTCCGGGTCGGCGGGCGCGAGATAGGGGGCGGCCAGGGCGGCGGCAAGCGCGAAGAGCGCCGCAAGCAGGGCGCTGCGGCGGCGCGCCAGCTCGTGCAGCGGGCAGGAAAGGCGGCGTGTACTCATGGGGCAACCTCCTTGCGGGCGGGCAGGAACGCCCCGGCCAGCAACGGCGGGGCCAGGCAGAACAGGGGCAGCGCATAGCGCGGCAGCGTGCACGGCCCGAATAGATAGGATAGCCAGATGCCCAGTACGCCGAGCGCGGCGGGCAGCAGGCGCGCGCGCCTGCGGGCGACGAGCAGCGCGCAGACCATGAGCAGCGCCCAGAAGGACGCGGCTGGGCCGAAGAGCAGCGAGACGACCGGGTATTTCTGGTAGCTGTTGCGGCGGCAGATCTGCTCGAAGAAATTGCGCACCCCCGGCAGCAGCGAGGTGGTGGCGAAGCCCTGCTCTGTCATGTCATACTCCTGTGTTTGCAGGTAGCCCTTATCGTTATAGGAGACGTCGGGATAGATGGTGGAGTGACTCAGGTCATCCGGGTACCACGAGCCGACGTTGAGCATCAGGAACGCTTCAAGATATTCTCTGGCGCAGGTCTTGCCGACGCGCGCCCAAAGCGCCATGAATTCCCCGCCCTCGCGCTGGATGCGGTCGCGGTCAAGGTAGCCCTTCGCGGGGTCGGCCAGATGCGGGTGGACGACGAGGCCCTCCTCCGAGGTATACCAGCTCTCCAGCTCGGTTCTGTCCGCGTCGCTCATCCTGCCGCTGCTGTAGGCGCGCACGAGCTGCTGTGCGGGCAGGCTGAAGAGCTGGAAGTCGGTGCGCTCCGTGGAGGGCGAAAGGGCGAGGTTCAGCGCCAGCAGCACGAGCGCAGACGCACCCACGCAGGCCGCGCTGAGCAGCGCAGCTCTGCGCCGTCTGCCGCGCGAGACGATGAGCAGCGCGGGCAGCATCAGCGCGAGGGCAAAGACGCCGTTGTTGCGCAGCAGCGCCGTGCCGACGGCCGTCACCACGCACAGCGCCGGCTTTCCGCGATGAGCGAAGAACGCTTCCGGCTCCTCGCACGCCTCCCAGACGAGCAGGGAGAGAACGAGCAGCGCGGCGGAAAAGAGCGTGTCCTTTGTCATCGACAGCGCCATCACCGAGAAGATGGGGTGCAGGCCAAAGAGTGCCGTCATGCCCGCGAGCATGGACATGGGCGCGTCCCGGCGCTGCGCAAAGGTGCAGGCATAGGCGAGCGCAGCGGCAAAGAGCGCCATTTGCAGCAGCGTCATCAGGAAAAGGCCGAGCGTGCGGCTGTGCAGCAGCTCGCCCAGCGTGATGATTCCGTTCATCAGCGCGCTGTGCAGCAGCGGGTGAAGCGTGGTGTACGCGCCCTCCAGATGCTGCGCGTATTCGCCCGGGAAGTCATAGTTGAGCATACCGGGAAAGTAGGCCAGCAGGACGGGCAGCCAGCACAGCAGGAGCATGAGCAGATATCCCCGCAGCGGGATGCGCACGGGCTTTGCCGGAGCCTTTGGCTGCGCGAGCATCAGCCGGGTGCAGACGAGCCCTAGCAGCGGTGCGGCCATCACGGGCACGGCAAGGCGGCGCAGCAGACTGCCCATGCCGCTAAGCAGCCCATCATAGACAAGCAGCTCCGCGCCAAGACCGAGCGCACCGGCCAGCAGCAGCCCCCATGCGAGCCCGCAGACGAGCGTGCGCCGGTTTGCGCGGCGCAGTGCCTCCCACGCGGGGAAGGCGGCGGCTGCCAGCAGCGCGCAGCCAAACGCGCCGGAGCGAAAGACGGCGCTGTCCGGGTTTTCGGGGATGAGATAGGGGGCGGCGAGAGCGGCCAGCAGCGCGGCGAGGGCCGCCAGCGGCGCGGCGTGTTTGCGAATGAACTGCATGAAAGGGGATCTCCTTGATTCTGGAAAATGGAATGGGAGAAACACGCGACCCCGCCCGCGTGAGCGGACGGGGTTTTACGTTTGGGTCAGAGGGAATTATTCGGCCGTCTCCGGGGTTTCGGCCTTCTTCTTGCGCGGGGCGCGCTTGGGCTTGGCGGACGCTTCCTCAGCGGCGGCCTCAGCCTTGGGCTCGGCCTTCTTGCGCGGGGCGCGCTTGGGCTTGGCGGGTGCCTCCTCAGCGGCGGCCTCAGCCTTGGGCTCGGCCTTCTTGCGCGGGGCGCGCTTGGGCTTGGCGGGCGCTTCCTCGACGGGGGCGGGAGCGGACTCGGCGGGCGCTTCCTCGGCGGGAGCGGGAGCGGGCTCGGCGGGCTTCTCCTCAGCGGGGGCGGGCTCAGCGGGCTTCTCCTCGGCGGGAGCGGGCTCGGCGGGCTTCTCCTCAGCGGGAGCGGGCGCAGGCTCGGCCAGCGAGAAGTCCAGCACGGAGCGCGTCAGCTTCTCGTAGAGCGCCTCATACTTGCCGGCGGAGGAATACCAGCTGTAGTCGCCGGTCATGCCGCGGACGATGAGTTTGTACCAAACCTCGCGGTTGTGGCGGTAGTAGTGCACGGCGCGGCGAACGGTGTGCAGCATATCGTGCGCGTTGTAGTTGAAGAACGTGAAGCCGTTGCCCTCGTCGGTGAACTTGTTGTAGGAGAGCACGGTGTCGCGCAGGCCGCCCGTCTCGCGCACGATCGGCACGGAGCCGTAGCGCATGGCGATCATCTGCGAGAGACCGCAGGGCTCGAACTGGCTGGGCATGAGGAACATGTCGCTGCCGGCGTAGATGCGGTGGGCCAGCTGATGGTTCATCGCAAAGCGCGCGGCCAGGCGGCCCGGGTACTCGCTCTCCGCCCAGGAGAACAGGTTGGTGTACTTTGCCTCGCCCATGCCCAGCACGACCAGCTGGATGCCCGTGCCCATCAGCTCGCGGATAACGCACTCGATGAGGTCAAAGCCCTTCTGGTTGGACAGACGGGAGATGATGCCCACCAGCGGCGTGCTGGGATCGACCGCTAGACCCAGCTCCTTCTGCAGCTCAGCCTTGCAGCGCTCCTTGCCGCCGAGGTGATAGGGATCGTAGTTGTAGTAGATCTGCTTATCCTTGGCCGGGTCGTAGTCGCCTACGTCGATGCCGTTGAGGATGCCGGTGAGCTGGTCGCGGCGCGCGCGGAGCAGGCCGTCCAGGCGCTCGCCGTAGAATGCGGTCTGAATCTCATCCGCATAGCTCGGGGAGACGGTCGTCAGCTCGTCGGCGTAGACGAGGCCGGCCTTCATGTAGTTGGCGCAGCCGTAGCACTCGAGCTTGTCGGCGGTGAAGAGGCTGTCGCCCAGGCCCAGCGTATCCTGCACGGACTTGATGGAGAACACGCCCTGATACTGCAGATTGTGGATGGTGTAGACCGTCTTCATGTTGTGGTAGAACGGGAAGTGCGCGTACTGAATCTTGAGCAGCGCGGGGATCATGCCCGTCTGCCAGTCGTGGCAGTGGACGACGTCCGGCTGGAAGTTCAGATGGACCATCGCGTCGATGACTGCGCGGGAGAAGAAGCCAAAACGCTCGTACTCATCCCCGCCCAGGCCGTAGATGTAGGAGCGGCCGAAGTAGAACTGATTATCCACAAAGTAGAACGTCACGCCCTGATACTCGAGGGACTTGATGCCGCAGTACTGCTTGCGCCAGCACAGCTCCACCTCAAACTCGCACTCCTGCTTCATCTGGCTGGTGTACTTCTCGGGGATGGCAGAGTACAGCGGCAGGATAACACGCACGTCGTGGCCGCGCTGCTTGAGCACGGGGGAAAGCGCACCGACCACGTCGGCCAGACCGCCGGTCTTGATAAACGGCACGCACTCGGAAGCGGCGAAGAGAATCTTCATGTCGGGTCCTCCTTTTTGGTCTCGCGATATGAAAAAGGCGAGGCTGCGCGGCGGGAACCCCCCGCGCAGCCCCGCTCACGCTTTTAGATCACGACGTTCTTGGCGATGACGATGGGATACGCGGCAGGCGCGATCAGGCGGCCGTTGCGGCGGATGACGCTCTGCTTGTCCAGAATGCAGTGGTCGATCTCCGCGCCCTCCTGAATCTGGGCGTCCTGCATGATGATGGAGTTCTTCACCACGGCGCCCTTGGCGATCTTCACGCCGCGGAACAGGATGGAGTTGATGACCGTGCCCTCGATCACGCAGCCGTTGGCGACCAGCGAGTTGGAGCACTGGCTCTCGTCGATGTAGCGGGCGGGCAGGTCGTCGCGCACCTTGGTGTAGACCGGGCGCTCCTTCGGGAAGAGCTGGCGGCGAACCTCGGCGTCAAGCAGCGACATGTTGAAGTTGAAGTAGGACTGGATCGAGTCGATCTGGCAGGCCAGACCCTTGTACTCGTAGCCGTAGACCTTCAGGCTGTCGTTGTTGATGTTGCGCTGGAGGATGTCGCGCTCGAAGTCATGCATACCGTTGGCCGCGCCCTGCTCGACGAGCTGGCGCAGCAGCTCGCGCCGGGTGATGTAGATCTTCAGGCAGGCGCAGTCGCGGGTGGGCACGGCGGAGCCGATCTCCATGCCGGTCACGCGGCCCTCGTCGTCCACGGAGAGGTAGGTGTCGTTCTCGCCCTCGGTGCCGGAGCTCTTGGCGCCGCGGCTGTAGAGCATCGTCACGTCCGCGCCGGACTCCACATGCTGGCGCAGCGCGTCGGTGAAGTCGATGTTGTAGACGGTGTGGCTGTTGGTGAGCACGATGTACTCCTGCGTGGACAGGCGCAGGAAGTTGGTGTTGCTCTTGAGCGCGTCAAGCAGGCCGGAGTACACGCCCATGTTCTCGCGCGTGAGGAACGGCGGCAGGATCGTCAGGCCCTGCTTGCCGTGCAGGTCCCACTCACGGCCGGAGCCGATGTGGTCCATCAGGGAGGAGTAATTCTTCTGCGTGATGACGCCGACATTCTTGATGCCGGTGTGAACCATCGAGGAGAGCTGGAAGTCGATGATGCGGTAGCGGCCCGCGATGGGCAGCGCCGCCACGGCGCGCAGGCTGGTCAGCTCGCCGAGGTGGATGTCGTTTTCACCCGTGTAAATCAAACCCATGACGTCTTTCATGTGCGGGTACCTCCTTACTGCGCATCGGCGTCCACCTGAACGCCGGCAGCAACCTTCTCGCCCGGGCCGATGCAGGCCTTCGGGCCGACGACCGCGATCTTGCCGGTTTCCTCACCGACGACCGCGCCCGCGCAGATGTGCGCATTCTCCGCCACGATGGTGCGGCGGACGACCGCCCCGCGCTCGATGACCGCGCCCGGCATCACCACAGCATCGGTGATTTCCGCGCCGGTGTCCACCTCTACGCCCGCGAAAAGGACGGAGTGGTTGACCACGCCCTTGACCTCGCAGCCCTCGGTGATGAGGGAGTTGACGACCTTCGCGCCCGCGTCCACATAGTGCGGCGGCATACCGGAGGTACGCGCGAAGATGCGCCAGCGCTTGTCGTACAGGTCGATGGGCATGGGCATCTCCAGCAGGTCCATGTTGGCCTCCCAGAGGCTCTCGATGGTGCCCACGTCCTTCCAGTAGCCGTCGAAAGTGTAGGTGAAGAGCTTCTGGCCGTCGGCGAGCATGGAGGGGATGATGTTCTTGCCGAAGTCGTTGTCGCTGTTGGGGTCGGCCTCGTCGAGCTCGAGATACTTGCGCATCTTCGACCAGGAGAAGATGTACACGCCCATGGAGGCCTTGTTGCTCTTGGGATGCGCGGGCTTCTCCTCGAACTCGGTGATCTGGTTGTTCTCATCCGTGTTGAGGATGCCGAAGCGCGGCGCCTCCTCCCACGGCACCTCGCGCACGGCGATGGTCAGATCGGCGCCCTTGGCGATGTGCGCGCGGAGCATGGCGTTGTAATCCATCTTGTAGATGTGGTCGCCGGAGAGGACGAGCACATAGTCAGGATCCCACTGCTCAATGAAGGGAATGTTCTGGTAGATGGCGTTGGCCGTGCCCTTGTACCACTCGCCGGTCTTGCCGGTCTGGTAGGGCGGCAGGACGAAGACGCCGCCGTTGGCCAGGTCAAGGTCCCACGGGGAGCCCGAGCCGATGTAGGCGTTGAGCTCGAGAGGACGGTACTGCGTCAGCACGCCCACGACGTCAATGCCCGAATTGGTGCAATTGGAAAGCGGAAAATCGATGATGCGATACTTTCCGCCGTAAGGGACTGCCGGCTTGGCGACATTCTTGGTGAGAATGCCCAGTCGGCTGCCCTGGCCGCCAGCCAGCAGCATGGCAACGCATTGCTTCTTCCTCATTGTAAAACACACTCCTGTGATATTGGGTTTGTCGTGCCGAAGAACGGCCTCAAAGAGACGCAGACGGACGGCGATGCGCCTTTTCCACCGCTTCACTTGGAGTCATTATACCATAAACTGTGCAAAAGGGAAAGCAAATTCATGTGACGTTTCAATTAAAGGTGGCGCGGCTTTGCGAGTTTTTAAGCGTAAAGCGTCCACGCGGGCAAAAACTGTCCCGGATGCGCTGCGGAAATCGCCCGCACAGGGTCGCCGCGCGCGAATCAAATTGCAAAACGCGCCGGGATGCGGTATAATCAAACGGACTGATGCGCGCCGGGGACGTGGCTGGCGCGCGCACGCAAAGCGCGGAGGAGGGAACGCCGTGGGCGATGTGATGCGGCTGGACAGGCTGCTCGCTTTTCTTGGAGAGGGCACGCGCAGCGAAGCGCGCGAGCTTGTGCGCGCCGGGCGCGTGTGCGTGGACGGCACGCCCGTGCGGGACGCGGGAATACAGGTGGACGCTGCGCGAAGCGCCGTGACGCTCGACGGGCGGGCGCTCTCCTATAAGCGTGTGCGCCATGTTATGCTCAACAAGCCCGCCGGGGTACTGACCGCTGCGCGCGACAAAAGGCAGCGGACGGTCATGGACCTGCTGCCGCCGCTCTATGCAGCGATGGGTGCGATGCCCGCCGGGCGGCTTGACAAGGATACCGAGGGGCTGCTCGTCATCACCTCCGACGGCCAGTTGGCGCACAGGATCATCTCGCCAAAGCACGAGGTGGGCAAGGTCTACCTCGCCCGGGTGGACGGGCCGCTTGATGGCGCGGATGCGGCGGCGTTTGCGGCCGGGCTGCATATCAGCGACGCGGACGGCGAGTTTGACGCGCGCCCTGCGAGGCTGGAGGTTTTAAGCAGCTCGCCGCAGGAGAGCGAGGCGCGCGTGCGCGTGACCGAGGGGCGCTACCATCAGGTCAAGCGGATGTTCGCCGCGCGCGGGCGCACCGTGGTTGATTTGAAGCGATTGCAGATCGGTGCGCTTATGCTCGACCCCGCGCTTGAGCCCGGCCAGTGGCGCGAGCTGACGCAGGAGGAGGCGGAGCTGCTTGAGCAGGAGCCGCCGGAAAACGCAACCATCACAGGAGGCTGACATGCCGGACTACTATTATACAGCCCGCCCTGAGAGTGCCCATGAGGAGCGGCGCTTCCGCGCGGTCTTTGGCGGACGCACCCTCGCGTTTGAGACGGATGCGGGCGTGTTTTCCAAGCAGCACATCGACCCGGGCAGCGAGCTGCTGTGCAAAGCGCTGCCGGATGAGCTCGCCGGGCGCGTGCTGGATATGGGCTGCGGCTGGGGCGCGATGACGGTGATGACGCTCGCGGCGCACCCGGACGTGCAGATGACGATGGCGGACGTGAACGAGCGCGCGCTGGCGCTCGCCGTGCGCAACGTGGCGGCCAACGGGATGCGGGCCGAGGCATTGCTCTCCGACGGCTTTGAGCGCGTGGAGGGGGTGTTCGATGCGGTCATCACCAACCCGCCCATTCGCGCGGGCAAGGCGGTCATCTATAAGATGTTTGAGGACGCGAAGGCGCACCTCGTCCCCGGCGGCGCGCTGTATCTGGTCATCCGCAAGCAGCAGGGCGCGCCCAGCGCGCTCAAGTTCCTCAGGGAGCTCTATGCCGGGGCGGAGGTCATCGCGCGCGACGGTGGCTATTGGGTCATCCGCTGCGTGACGGAGGACGCCTGAGCGCGGCTTTGATAGCAGAAAAGGATTGAAATAGGAGAAAGCGGCGCAGCGGGACATGATCCTTGCGCCGGTAAGCAACAGGAGGACACGATGGACGAGCAGAGGTTTGACGCAGCCTATTTCGACGCGGGCATTGACCGCATAGGTACGCGCTGCGAGAAGTGGGATGGCATGATCGCCGCGGACGGCGACCCGGACATGATCCCCATGTGGGTGGCGGATATGGACTTCCCGTCGCCGCCGGCTGTGCAGCGGGCGCTTGAGCGAGTGGCCGCGCAGGGAACGTGGGGCTACACCATGAGCGACGAGGAGGATGCAAAGCCCCTGTGCGCCTATTGGGCGCGCAGGCATGGCGTGCGCATTGCGCCGGAGGAGACGACCATGAGCCCGTGCGTGGTGGCGGGGCTCAAGCTCTGCGTGCGCGCACTGACGAAGCCGGGCGACGGCGTGCTCATCACCACGCCGGTATACGGGCCGTTCTATGCGGCCATCCGGGAGAACGGACGCAAGGTGGTGGAGAGCCCGCTTGAGCAGGACGCGCAGGGCGTGTGGCGGATGAATTTCGCGGACATGGAGGGCAGGCTCGCCTCTGGCGAGGCGAAGGCCGTCATGCTCTGCTCGCCGCATAATCCCTGCGGCCGCGCGTGGGCTCGGGAGGAGCTTGAGCAGGCTGCGGCACTGTGTGTGCGCTCTGGCGTGCCGCTCATCGTCGATGAGATTCATGCGGACTTTGTGTTCGCGCCGCGCTCTCACGTCAGCATCCTGAGCGTGCCGGGCGGGGAAAATGTCGTCATGCTCTGCGCTGCGAGCAAGACCTTCAACGTCGCGGGGCTCCAGCAGAGCGCCATCGTCTGCCGTGATGCGCAGGTGCGCGGGGCCATCCGTCGGGAGATGAGCGCGGCGGGCGTGGTGAGCGGCAACGTGTTCGCGCTGGCGGCGACGCGCGCCGCCTATACGGACTGCGACGCGTGGCTCGACGGGCTCAAGGACTATCTGGTCGCCAACCGGGATTTCACCTGCGCGTATATCGCAGAGCACATGCCGGGCATCTGCGTGACGCCGCTTGAGGCGACCTATCTGATGTGGCTTGACTGCCGCGCGCTGGGGCTATCCCAGGAGGCGCTGCTTGCGCGCATCCGCGGGGCGGGCGTGCGCGTGAACGACGGCCTGTTCTTCGGCGAGCAGGGGCGCGGCTTCATCCGCCTGAATATCGCCTGCCCGAGGGCGCAGCTTGCCGCCGCGCTGGAGCGGATGGCGAAGGCGCTGCGATAACTGCGGCATCGGTTCATCGCGCGAAGCGATGAAGGGGTCAAGGGGCGAAGCCCCTTGCGGGGTTCAGGGGCAGCGCCCCTGACGTTCTCCATCCGCGCAGCGGTTTGCAGAATCCGTCAGGGAGCGAAGCGATACCTGACGGGAAACCCGCAGAGTAAACCGGCATGATGCCGGTTGCATCACCGACCAAGTGACGTAAGTCCCGTTGCTTTGTGGTCGAGTCCGAAGCTTTGCAGAAGGACTTACAGAGTAAAACACGACAACACAGAAAGGGGTCTTATACATGGCTTTTACACCCAATCCAAAGCTGGATGCGGCGCTGGCCGCGCTTGAAAAGGATATGATCGACACGCTGGCGCGCTGGATTCGCGTGCCGAGTGTGCGCGCGGAGCGCAGTGCGGAAAACGCGCCCTTCGGCGAGCAGGTACGCATGGCGCTTAATACCGCCATGGCGGACATCGCGCGGCTGGGCATGACCCCGCGCGACGTGGACGGCTACTGCTGCGATGCGGAGATCGGCGAAGGCGAGGAGACCGTCGCCGTGCTGGCGCATCTGGACGTGGTGCCCGCGGGCGACGGCTGGACGCACGACCCCTTCGGTGCGGAGATCGTGGACGGCCGCATGATCGGCCGCGGCACGAGCGACGACAAGGGCCCCGGCGTGGCGGCGCTGTTCGCGATGAAGGCGATTCTTGATGCAGGCATCCCGCTGCGCCGCCGCTGCCGCCTGATTCTGGGCTGCGACGAGGAGTGCGGGATGCAGGATCTCGAGTATTATGAGAAGAAAATCGGCCTGCCGGACAAGGGCTTCTCGCCCGATGCGAACTTCCCGCTCATCAACACGGAGAAGGGCATCATGGCCATGAAGCTCGACGCGCCGATGACCGATGCGCGGCTGCTCTCCATCGCCTGCGGCACGCGCTCAAACGTGGTGCCCGGCACGGCGACGGCGCTCCTCGCGGGCGACTGGCGTGTGCAGGCGGCGGAGGCGTTTGACAGCGCCGATGAGGACTGTGCCATCGAGACGGCGCTGGAGGGGGAGAACACCTGCGTGACCGTCACGGGCGTGCCAGCGCACGCCTCCACCCCGGAGAAGGGCAAAAATGCCGGGAAAATGCTGCTGCGCGTGCTGGCGCATTTGGGCATCGGCGGTGCGCCCGTCGAGCTGCTCGACGAGGCCGCGGGCGAGGGCGACGACGGCGTGAATCTGGGCATTGCGGGCAGCGATGCGGTTTCCGGGCGGCTGACGATCAATCTCGGCCTGCTCAGCGCGGGCGAGGGGAAGCTGTCGGTGACGTTTGACTGCCGCTATCCCGTGTTCTTTGACGACAGAACCATCAGCGCTACGGTGCAGAAGCGCCTCGCTCCGGCGGGCTTTGTCATGGAGCCGACGCACGCCAGCCATCCGCACCACGTCCCGGAGAGCTCCGAGCTGGTGCGCAGCCTGATGGAGGTCTACAACGGCGTGATGGGCACGCAGGCAAAGCCGTTTGCCATCGGCGGCGGCACCTATGCGCGCCACCTCAAGGAGGGCGTGGCGTTCGGGATGCTCTTCCCGGGCGAGCTGGAGCTGGAGCATCAGGCCAACGAGAGCATCGACCTGACGACCTACGTCAAGGCGGCGCGCATCTACGCCTACGCGATTGCGGCGCTCTGCGCGTAAATGGGGAAGGGGCGGCAGCGATGACACACGACGAGGTTTTGGAGCAGATCAAGGCGCGCAGGCTCGTGGCGATCCTGCGCGGCGTGCCGATGGAGCGGCTGGACGGCGTGGTCGGCGCGCTGGTGCGCGGCGGCGTGCGGATTCTGGAATTCACGTTTGATCATGCCGAGCCGGATTTCCTGGCGGCCAATGCCGCGAAGATCCGCCGCGCGGCGGAGGAATTCGGCGATCAGGCGCTGATCGGCTGCGGCACGGCGCTGGCGGTGGAGGAGGTCGAGGCGGCGTATGATGCAGGCGCGTGCCTGGCGATTTCCCCGCATGTGGACATGGCGGTCATCCGCCGGGCGAGGCAGCTGGGCATGGTGTCCATGCCCGGAGCGCTCACGCCCACGGAGATCGTCGCGGCGCACACGATGGGCGCGGACATCGTGAAGCTCTTCCCGGCGGGGGAGCTGGGCGTCGGCTATATCAAGGCCGTGCGCGGCCCGCTTGCCCATATTCCGATGGCCGCCGTCGGCGGCGTGAAGCCGGAGAACGTCGGCGCGTTCCTCGATGCGGGCGTGTGCGGCTTCGGCGTGGGCGGACAGCTCGTGCTCTCCGCGGCGGTAAAAAATGGCGACGACGCGGCCATCGAGGCCCGCGCGAGGGAATTTACCGACGCGATTGCGCGGTGGGAGGCGGCACATGTCTAAGGGCTATCTGGTGATCGACTGCGGCACGACGAACCTGCGCGTGACGCTTTTGGGCGAGCATAGGAAAGCCGTGGATGCCGTGCGCGCCGACGGCGGCGTGCGCCATACGGCCATCGACGGCGACAACAGCCGCCTGCGCCGCACGCTCAAGGGCGCAATCGACGAGGTGCTGGGCAGAAACGGCATGACGCCGGACGACGTGCTGCGCTGCGTGGCCTACGGCATGATTACCAGCAACATGGGTCTGCTGGAGATTCCGCATGTGGCCGCGCCCGCCTCGCGGGACGATCTGCGCGCCGCCATGCAGGAGCGGACGTTTGAGGACATCGCGCCGTTTCCGATTGCCTTCATCCCCGGCGTGCGCAATTTCGGCGGCGCGGTGACGATGGACAATTATTCGCGCATGGACATGATGCGCGGCGAGGAGACGGAGGCCGTCGGGCTGTATCGCCTGCTGGGGCTGAAGGAGTCGGCGATCTTCGTGCTGCCGGGCTCGCACAACAAGTTTGTCTCCATGAGCGCGGACGGCGCGATTCTGGGCTGCATGACCTCCATCTCCGGCGAGCTGCTCGACGCGATCACGCACGACACCATTCTCGCCGACGCCGTGGGGCGCAGCTTCGTCACGGCGGAGGGCTACATGCCCGACATGGCCTGCGAGGGCGCATGGGAGAGCGCGCACAGCGGTCTGGGCCGCGCGGCCTTCTCCGCGCGCATTTTGCAGACGCTGGGCGGGCGCAGCCGCGAGGCGGCGCAGTCCTATCTGCTGGGCGCGGTGCTGGCGCAGGATGTGCAAGCGCTTGAAGCCTTTGTCCCCGCGCCGGATGTGGCGCTCACCCCGAGGAGCGGCATCCCTGCAGGCTTTGGCGCGGCGCTCGGCGTTGCGCCGGATATGCACGAGCTTGCCATGCCGCCCATCTTCGTTGCGGGCAAGGCGCCCGTGCAGCAGGCCATGATCGATGTGCTGGACGCGCTGGGCCTTGAGGGCGCACAGCCCGTGGATGCGGGCCTGTCCGCATGCATGGGCGTGGAGGGCGCGGCGGCTATCGCGCTGTAAAGCAACACAAAACCCCCGCTGCTTCTGTCCGCCATACGGCGAATGGAAGCGGCGGGGGTTTGTTATACTGTCTTGCACTTAAAAGCTCGAATATAAGCGCGAAGCGAAGAAGGAAGTTTGAGGGATGAAATCCCTCAAGCAGGTTTGGAATCGTAGCCTGCCGCCCGCTGCGTGGGAAACAGGCAGGCGGAGATTGGAAACCGCAAGGAGCGCCTACGGCGCGACTATGCGGTTTTCCCGGATCGGCAGCCCAACGTATCCCATTGATAAAGCATTTCTGCAAAGTAGTCAGGGGACGAAGCGAGGCCTGACGGTGAGTTCTTGACGAACAAACGGGAAAACCGCAAGAAATACTTTAATCGAGGAACAGTATTATTTCCTGATTTCCGGCTGGCGGGTGAAGAACGTCGCGCCCGTCATGCCCTTGACCGGCAGACTGTACGCCCCGGCGCGGGCGTGGATGGCTTCGCCCTCCTCGGTGAAGATCTCCTGCGCGCCGGCAAGCTCCTCGCTCGTCAGGTACACCTCGATGGCGTGGGCGCTGCGGTTGATGAGCGTCACGGCGCAGCCGTCCTTCGCGGGCCTGCCCAACGCGTCCCTGTTGCCGGTGATGGTGCGGATGACGCCGAGCACCTCGTCGCACGGCGCGATGTAGGCGCACTCGCCCGTGCGCAGCTCGGCATGACTGCGGCGCATGGCGATCATGCGGCGGTAGGTCTCCAGCATTTCCTGGTTTTCATAGCCCCACGGATAGGTGCGGCGGCAGAACGGGTCGGCACAGCCCTCCATGCCCGCCTCGTCGGCGTAGTAGACGCAGGGCATTCCCGGCACGCTCATGACCATGCGCAGCATCATGTGCTCGCGCAGCGTGCCCACCATGCGCTCCTCCTGCGAGAGCCGATGGTAGGTTCTCTGCGCGCGGGGGATGTCGCTGCCGTCGTTTCCTGCGAGAACGTTGAGGATGCGCGGCCTGTCGTGGCTGCCCATCAGGTTCATCAGCGCGTAGAGGAAGGGCTTGGGATAGTTCTGCTGGAGGATGGACAGCTCGCGCGCAACCGTGCCCGCTGTGCGGCTGCCCATCAAAAAGCCGATGAGCGCTTCGCGCAGGGGGTAGTTCATCACGCTGTCGAGCGTGTCGCCGAGCACATAGGAGCGGATCTCGCCGTAGGAGACCTTGTGGCTGGCGTCCTCCCAGACCTCGCCGAGCACAGCCGCGTCGGGATCCACGGATTTCACCTCGCGGCGAAGGTCACGCAGGAAGGGCATGGGCAGCTCGTCGGCCACATCCAGCCGCCAGCCGCTGGTGCCATGGCGCAGCCAGTGCTTGACGACCGCGTCCTTGCCGGTGAGGATGTAGCGGCGGTAGTCCTCGTCCAGCTCGCGGACGTTGGGCAGCGTGCGGAAGCCCCACCAGCAGTCGTAGTCATCCGGCCAGTGCTTGAAGGTGAACCACTTGGCGTAGGGCGAGTCCGGGTCGCGGTACGCGCCGGTCTTCTCGCCGTAGGTGCCGCGGCGGTTGAAGTACACGCTGTCGTCGCCGACGTGGGAGAATACGCCGTCGAGCATGATGCGGATGCCCAGCTTTTTGGCGTCCTCGCACAGGCGGCGAAGCGCCTTTTCGTCGCCGAACATCGGGTCAATGCGCATGTAGTCGCTGGTATCGTACTTGTGATTGGTGCGCGCCTCAAAGATGGGGTTGAAGTACAATACGCTCACGCCCAGCGATTTGAGGTAGGGCAGCTTCTGGCGTACGCCCTCAAGCGTGCCGCCGAAGAAATCGTTGGCGAAGTTGTCACCGTTTTCCGAGACGTTGAGGCTGGGCATGTCGTTCCAGTTCTCGTGAAGCTCGATGTTGCGCCCATCCTTGGCGTGATGCAGCTTGTCCGTTCCTTCGCCGCGGAAGAAGCGATCCACCATGATCTGATACATCACGCCCTCGTGCATCCATGCAGGCACGGTATAATCCGCGTCGTAGACGGTGATCTGGAAGCTTTCCTCGCTGTTCATCACGCCCGCGCCGCAGCCGCTGTGATCCTGCGGCGCGCCCAGCACGGCGCGCTTGCCGTCCACCAGCGCCTCAAAGCGATACCAGTACAGGCATGGCGTCTGGCTCACGGTGATTTGGGCCTCATAATAGCGCTTGTTGCCGCGCACGCCCAGCGGACGCATCGGGAAGCGATGCTCCTCGCCGTCCCATACGCGCAGCTCAACGCGCTCAAGCGTCTCCCGGCCGGAGGCGGCCATGCGCAGGCGCACCTGCGCGCCTGTGGGCAGCGCGCCCAGCGGGCTCCTGTAAAATTCACTCAGCGTGTTATGCTCAAAGTTCATCGCAGCACACCCCATCCATTGGTTGCTCACAGCGGAGAAAAGCGCCCATCCGCCGCAGCACAGTATTCTATTGTAATGGATTTTACACAAATTGTCAAACCCCGGGGCGGGCCTGATGCGGCAAAGAGTTCACATTTTTGTTTCAATTTGACTCTTTCTGTGCTACAACTGCGCGCTATAATAGGCGTACTCAGATCGGAAAGGAGGCGGCGTAATGCTCAGAAAATGGACGCTGGCAGTGCTCGTCTGCGCGACGCTGGCGGCAGTCGTGCTGCTGTGCGCAGGGATAGCGCACGAAAGCGAGGCGGATGCGCCGCCTGCCGCCGCGCAAAACGACGCACAGCCGGGGGATGAAGCGCAGGACGGCGATTTGCAGAAAAAAACCTCCGCCCGAAAGGGGGAGGGCAGTGCGCGCCTCTTTCCCGGCGTGGCGAGCGAGAACGTCACCGCGCTGCATGTGCACTCGGAGGACAGGAGCTTCGAGTTCCTGTGCGGCGAGGGCAGTGTGAGCGTCAACGGGCAGATGGCGGATGACGAGGTCTTTTCGACGCTGATGGAGCAGATTCTCACGCTGCCCGTCATGGCGTGCGACCCCTTCTATCCGGAGGGAGATGCGGTGCTTACGCTGATTCTCACGGCCAACGGCGCTGACCGGACAGCCAGCTTCTATTCGA